>JBGTGN010000033.1:0-49069 GCA_041746715.1 Pirellulales bacterium
AGCCCGCTCGATGAGCCGGCGGGCGAGCGGATGCGCTGGGCAGCGAAGCGCCACGGTGTCGCCACCGGCAGTGACGATCGATGGCACGCAGGCCGCGCGAGGCACGACCACCGTGACGGGGCCTGGCCAGAACGCCCCCACGATCGCAGACGCGGCTTGCGGCCATAGGGCTGCAAGGCCACGTGCCATCGCCTCGTCGGCCACATGCACGATGAGCGGATTCGACGCCGGACGTCCCTTCGCGCGGAAGATTCCATCGACAGCTTCCTCGTCAAGCGCGTCGGCAGCGAGGCCATAGACCGTCTCGGTCGGAATGGCCACGAGCCCGCCCCTTCGCAAGACCGTCACCGCGCGATCAAGTGCTGCGTCGGTCGATGCCGGTGGCGTCGGCTGGCCCGACGGCCATTCGATACGGAGAACTTCGGGAAGTGGGCGGGGCATCGGCACACCTTGATTGACCAACTGACTGCAAGCAAGATACGGAATCTTCCGCAGCCCAGGGATATCTTCCCCGGCGGCCCCTCGGTGCGTGCGGGAATTTTTTCGCCGGCCTGCCTTGAGGATTCCAGCGTGCCTCCAGCCCCCACCCCTGCCCTGGTTGTCGGCGTTGTCATGGGCAGTCGGTCCGATTGGCAGACGCTCAAGCGGGCCGCCGAGGTGCTCGAGCAGTTTGGCGTGCCGCATGCCTGCGAGGTTGTCTCTGCCCATCGCACTCCGGCAAAACTCGCCGACTATGCCGCATCGGCTGCTGATCGTGGTATCGGTGTGATCATTGCGGGGGCGGGCGGCGCTGCCCACCTGCCTGGCATGCTGGCGGCCCAGACGCACCTCCCCGTTCTCGGCGTGCCCGTGGAATCATCGATGCTTCGCGGTATCGACTCGCTTCTCTCGATCGTGCAGATGCCCGCGGGCGTGCCGGTCGGCACGCTCGCCATCGGCCCTGCCGGTGCCGCGAACGCCGCGCTTTTGGCGGTGTCGATCCTCGCGCTTCACGACGACACGCTGCGAGAAAAACTCCTGGCGTACCGCGCCGAGCAGACGGCAAGGGTGCTCCGCGAGGATCTCGAAAGCGACGCCACGGGCGGCCCGAAAACGTCCGCGGAGCGGTCGTGATGCGGGCCGCTGAACGTCCCTCGCCAGATGCCGGACCGATTCTCCCGGGTGCGACGCTCGGCATTCTTGGCGGCGGCCAGCTTGGCAGCATGTTTGCGATGGCGGCTCGCCGAATGGGCTACCGCGTGGAGGCCATCAGCGACGTGGCCGACTGCCCTGCCGCGAGGCACTGCGATGTCCTCCACGTCGGACGCTATGACGACCTCGATTTTCTGACGCGAATCGGTCGACGGCTCGCAGTCGTCACGTTCGAGTTTGAAAACGTGCCGGCCGCCGCGGGCGAGGCGCTGGCCGCCGTCGCGTCAGTTCGGCCCCATCCAAGCGTGCTCTTCACGACGCAGGACCGTGGTCGAGAGAAGGCTTTTCTCGTGGAGCATGGTTTTCCGTGCGCCCCACATCGGCTCGTGCGATCCCATGCGGAGCTCGCCGCGGCGGTGCACGAGATCGGTCTGCCATGCGTCCTGAAGACAGCGGCTTTCGGCTACGACGGCAAAGGTCAGATGAAGCTCTCGGTCGCGAGTGACGTCGATCGGGCGTGGTCTGCGGTTGGCGAGGGGCCCGATGGGCCGCGGGAGTGTGTGCTCGAGGGATGGATCGATTTCGATTGCGAAATCTCGGTGGTGGCAGCGCGTGGCCTTGACGGCACCACCGTCGCCTTCGCTCCGTCGCGAAATGCCCACGCCAATCATATCCTCGACCTATCGAGTGTGCCCTGTGGGCTCCCGGACAACGTCCTGGCCGACGCCACCACCATTGCCGGGCACGTGCTCTCCGCCCTTGGTGTCGTTGGCGTGGCATGCGTCGAGTTTTTTGTGACGCGAGTCGGTCGCGTTCTCGTCAACGAGATCGCGCCGCGCACCCACAACTCGGGACACCTCACGATCGAGGCCTGCGAGACGAGCCAGTTCGAACAGCAGGTGCGGGCGATCTGCGGGCTGCCTCTCGGCTCGACACACCCGGTGACCGCCGCAGCGATGGCGAATCTTTTGGGTGACTGTTGGGGCAGCGATCCTGCCGGCGCGCCCCGCGAGCCCAACTGGGCAGCGGCCCTTGGCGTGCCTGGCGTACGACTCCATCTCTATGGAAAGAGCGAACCACGCACGGGCCGCAAGATGGGCCACCTCACGGCCAGCGCCACTACGACCGCCGAGGCCGTCGAGCGAGTCACTCGAGCCCGTCGCCTCGCCTGTCGAACGTAATACCTCCCGCTACTGCGGCGCGAGGCTTCGGCCCCGCCAACTGGTGTGGAGGCCGAGCGCCTTTCGCACGAGTGCCACCCACTGGATCGCGAGGAAGATCGCGACGCCAACCGGGTGGGCGATCGCGCTGCCAAGACTCTGCCGAAACCGAATCGCGTCGAGCATTCGCGGCAGGTACGACACGGCCACGGCCACGAGCGCGGCAACGGCGCCGCCGGCCGGCCAGCCATCAAACCGCGTGACAACGCCAATACTCGCCACGACGATGGGGAGCACCGAGCCGCCAGCAAGCAGGATCGTGAACGGGAGGATCGTGGCGGGGGAACCGATGCCTTCGGTGGCATTCTTTGAAAGCCCTCGCCAGACGTCGCGACTCGTTGAGTACATCCGGCAGGAAGCGATCTCAGTCGCGTCGAAAATGTCGGTCACCAGCCCAGCCCGTCGGTAGGCCCGTGGAAGTTTCACACCGTCGTGAAGGGAGCCGCGAATTGCCTCGTGCCCTCCGGCTCGCTCGTAGTCCGCCCGGCGCGTCACAAAGAGCTGGCCGCATCCGGCCGCGAGGCTCGGCGCGTTGACCTGACGTGCCCGGTCCAGCGGCAAATAGCCGACGAGCACGAAGTTGATAAGCGGCAGGAGGAGCCAATCGAGCAAGGCGGCCGTCTTTTGGCGTGGAAAGCCGCTTGCGAGCGCGAGGCGATTGGCCTCGAGAAACGCGATCGACCTGGCAATCGCATCGGGCGCCACCTCGACATCCACATCGAGAAACACCCAGAGATCGTGGCGTGCCGCTTGTGCGAGCTGCCAACAGGCATGTTGTTTGCCGCACCATCCCGGAGGCAACGGCTGCCCGCGGATCAGCCGCACCCGCGGATCGGCTTCTGTGTGCTGGAGCACAATGGCCGCAGTACCGTCGTCACTTGCGTCATCGAGGACGACGAGCTCGAGATCAACATCGGTGCTTGCGAGTACGTCGGTGAGGAGGCGGCCGATCGCTTGTTCTTCATTGCGAGCCGGCACAAGCACCGAAACCCGCGGCGATGGCCCTTGCGGTATCGCGGGAGGCCCGCGAAAAAGCCGCAGGTTGGTAAGTGTGAGGAAGGCGGGAATGGACGCGAGCACAAGCCCAGCCCATGCGAGGGCGAGAAGCACGATCGGGGTCACGCAGTGCCTCCTGCTCCACCGCCGTGCGAGGCATCGAAGCGTTGGCCTCGCAGCCACGCGCCGATGCGTCGCACCGTGTCATAGGCCGGTCCCACCCCTGCCCTGCCACTCATAAGCGCCGTGAACTGCGACGGGTCACGCCTGATCACTGCCGTCGCCAGGCGATCCTGCGTCGCGACGAGCTCCGCGGCCAGGCATTCCGTCCATGCGTCGGCGGAGCGAACGGGATAATCAGCGATGCGAATCGGCCGGCCAAGCGCGGCAACGGCTTCGGGGAGTCGCTCGGTCCAAAACGGATACTCAATCGCGAGTGGCACGACGATTCCTCTCTCTGCTGAGGCCACGGCATGCCCGACGCCCGAACGAATTTTTATAGGCCGTTGCCGTGGATCGGCGAATTCCCCCTGAGCCGTGATCCAGAAGATGACATCACTCCGCGAGAGCGCCACCTGAGCGGCCCGCAGAAACGTGGCCGAGCCGCGCCATGTGCCCGGCTCGATCGGGATGAACCCGATACGCTCGAGAAACTTGTATTTGCCGAGCGCCTTCGCATCGATCGGCCCGTAGCTCATCCGCCCTGGGAACCCACGCTCCCCGAGAAACAAAAACACAAGCGGATCCCACCAGCCCGGATGGTTGGTGTAGACCAGCAGCGGCTCGTCACCGACATCAGGCCAGCCCGGCCGCCCGTCCTCGCCGGCAAGCAGCCGCACCGCATGAAAATGCTTCCGAAGGTATCGCCGCACGTAGGCCATGAACCATCCATTGAGCCCATGCGAAAACGGCGGGAGGTGAGCGTCGGTCAGTGGGGGCACGGCTGAGTCGATCTTGTCACTGGGGTCGTCTCACAATCGCCAGAGCCTACCGCACGCCCCGAAACAACGAGGGCATCCCCAATAATATGCCTCACGGCAGTTGCCGCCACTGCCGACATGAGACAAAAAGTCGAAGTGCGTCTGATCCGTTTGAAGGTACTGCGGGAGTTCTGGGGGTGGCACCCTGACGCCGAGGTACCGCTCCGTGCCGGCAAGGAATTGGGCCCTCTTTCGGGGCTCTCGTCCAACGCATGCCTCCACGAGTCATCATGGACGAGGTTCAGCACGAGAACACGGTCGAGATGATCGACCGTATGATGGCGAGCGGCAACGTGGCCATGCTTCACTCTTGCCGAATGACCTACGTCCCTTTTATTTGGACCCCGACTCACTCTCGGCGAGGCTCCTCGCCCACCCACTCGACACCTTGGGTCGCGGCATAGTCGACAGTCTGCTTCATATGGTTATCGCAGTGGTTCACACCGATGGCCATATCGACCAGCGTCTGGAGCTTTCCGCCAATCTTGGTCGCGAGGTCGCAGTAGGTTCCGCGGATCGCGTACTCGCGAGTCACTTCGCTGTGCCGTTGCTCCTCTTCGCGATTCCGCTCGGGGCTGCCCGTGCCATGGAGCCGGCGTAGAAAATCGACCGTAGCCAGGATGGCGAAGGTCGATTTTCTCCGAGAGAGCGGAGGGCGTGGATGCCCGAAGCGAACGTCCGGCGAAGTGGCACGGGCAGCCCCGAGCCACGCAGGACGCGTTTTCCGCGGAGCGTACAGCCAGACTGACTCGACTCGTAGAGTCGAGTGACGGAAGGCAAGGCGATGGGATTACACGGCGACGGCGGCCGCGGGGCGGGCGCGAGATACGAGTTTGTCTTGATCGACGCAGTCGGCGGCGATCCAGCCAGACATGAGCACCATGGGCATGCCAGGCCCTGGGTGGGCGGAGCCACCGGCCATGTAGAGGCCTTCGATATCCGGCGAGCGGTTCGCCGGCTTGAAGGCGCCGAGGAACTTTCCGTGGCTTGCGAGACCATAGATCGCGCCGTCGAGCACGTGGTAACGATCGTGGATGTCTTGGGGCGTGAGGGCCCGCTCGACCACGATGTGACGCTCGAGATCCCGGAGCCCCGCAGTCTCTTCGAGTTTCCGAATGATCCGGCGTCGATAGTCAGGGAGCATCTGCGACCAGTCGTGATGCGGCCGCAGATACGGTGTGTGAACGAGCACATAGAGCGCCTCGCCACCCGGTGGGGCAACCTCCGGTTCGGTGACCGCCGGGGCGCAGACGTAGCAGGTCGGGTCGGCCGCCGGTTCACCACGGCGGTAGATCGATTCGAACTCCTCGTGCGGGTCGTCGGAGAACACGAAATTGTGATGGAGAAGCTGCTCGTAGCGACGATCGAGGCCAAGGTAGAGCACGACGCCCGAACAGGCAGGTTCGTACTTCCGTCGTGCGAGAAACCGTCGTCGCGGCTCACCATCAACAAGCTCGCGGTGCGTGCGGACAGAATCGGAGTTGCTCACGACGGCAGCGGCAGAAATCGTCTCTCCCGAGGCAGTCTCAACGCCACGCACACGACCGTTCTCCACGAGGATGCGACGCACCGGGCAGTTCGTGCGGATCTCGACACCGAGGTCGACCGCGAGATTCGCAAGCGCCCTCGGCACGGCACCAGTGCCACCCCGCGGATACCAGACGCCGTCGTTCGACTGCATATGAGCGATGCCGCAGAGCACGGCTGGCGAATTCTCCGGGCAACTGCCGACGTACTGGGTGAAGTGGTCAAGCATCTGGGCGGCGCGCTGGTCCGGCACGAACGACCGCACCGTGCCCGCGACGCTGCGGCCCATCCGCATACCGAGAACATCCTTGAGCATAGAGAGCGAGAGGCTCCCCTTGGGATCGAACATGTCCCGCATGCCGCCGACGCTTCGCCAAAAGAAAAAGTCATCGGAGATCCGATGAAGCCGCTGGGCAAGCTCCATGAACTTTCCATAGCCGGCGGCCGAGCCAGTGCCTGGAGCAAATGCGTCGAGCGTCGTCTGCATCGCGGCGACATCCGCGTGGAGATCGAGGACAGCTCCATCCGTGAAAAAACTTCGCCACTGCGGGTCGAGCCGCACGAGGTCGAGGGCGGATTCCAGGTCACGACCGGCCTCCGACCAGATCCGCTCGAGCACCCGCGGGATCGTGAGGATCGTGGGGCCCATGTCAAACCGGTAGCCCGCTTCTTCGTGGACGGCCGCCTTGCCACCAACCCAGGCATTCTTGTCGCAGAGCGTGACGGCATAGCCGCGGGCCGCGAGCGTGCATGCAGCCGCCAGGCCACCGAGGCCTCCGCCGATCACCACCACCCGTTCCGCCTCCTGCGGATCTCGTGCCATACCGTCACCTCGCTCCTTCATGACCTTTCACAAACTCCATCAGACGGCTGCCGGAACGACATCATCCACCGCAACGGTCTTGGCACGCTTCCGTGGCGGGGCCCGTCGCCCCATGCCCAGGTCGTCGAGCAGGAGGTCTGTGGTAATACGGGCCGACGAATAAATGACCGGCAGCCCACTTCCCGGATGCGTGCCGCCGCCAACGAGGTACATCCGATCGATGTCCTCAAAGCGATTGTGGGGCCGCATGTGCAACATCTGACCGAGGTCGTGGGAGAGGTTGAACGTGGCGCCCCGGTAGATCTCGTAGCCATCCTGCCATTCGTCAGGCGTGATCATTCGCTCATAGCGAATCCGCTCGCGGATACCATGGATGCCGATGCGTTCCATCTGATCGAGGGCCACCTCGCGAAATCGCGGCCCTTCCCTTCGCCAGTCGACATTTGGATGCCGATGCGTGACCGGAATAAGGAGGTAGAGCGTGCTCATGCCGGCGGGTGCGAGCGAGGGGTCGGTCACGCAGGCGTTTTGAACATACATCGATGGGTCGGCCGACAGCACATGCCGCTCTTCAATGTCGGCAAGGTTCTGACGGTAATCCTCCGACAGATAGATCGTGTGGTGCGAGACGTCGTCGTATTGGCCTTCGATGCCGAGGTAAAGCATGAACGTCGAACATGAAAAACGACGTGATGCGATCTTGCGATCGTTCCATCGTCGACGCAGGGCATCGGGCACAAGCCGCGTCATCGTCCTGGCGAAGTCGGCGTTGATCACGGTCGCATCGGCTTCGTAGCGATCATTCGCCGTCTGCACGGCGGTGATCCGTCGCCCCTCGAACTCGAGCGACTCAACCGGCTCGTCGTAGCAAATCTCGACGCCCATCTCAGTCGCGATCCGCGCCATCGCCTCCGACACGGCGCCGCATCCACCGATCGGATGAAAGACCCCGTGCTCGTATTCGAGGAACGAGAGAATCGAGAACAGGCTCGGGCACCGGAAGGGCGACATGCCGAGATACTTCGACTGAAACGTGAAGGCCAGCCGAATCCGCTCGTCGCTAAAGAACGTTCCCAGTTCGGCGTCGAGGCTTCGCCATGGCTTGAGAATCGGCATGAGCTTGAGGAGGTCGGGGCTCGCCAGATCACGCCACGACTGAAACGGCTGCTCGAGGAACGGGGCGAATTTCTTGAATTTCGCGCGAGTCGATTCCATGAACCGCGTGAACGCCCCTCGGTCAGCCGGTGAGACCCGAGCGACGGCTTCTTCCATGCGAGCGATGTCAGGCGTGGCGAGGAGCTCACCCCCTGCGCCGAAGACGAGCCGGTACTGCGGATCGAGGCGCACCATCTCCACTTCGCGTCTCAAGTCACGTCCACACGCCGTAAAAATCTCGTCGAGGACCTGCGGGTAGAGAAAGAACGTGGGCCCGAGGTCAAACCGAAAGCCCTCGGGGGAGGTAAACGTGCTCGTCCGGCCTCCCGGCACGGAAAGCCGTTCGAGAACACGAACGCGAACGCCGCTGTTCGCCAGGAGCATCGCGCACGCCAGTCCGCCTGGCCCAGCTCCGATAATGTTGACCGTCCGCGACATCCGCAGCGTTCCGCCGCCGGCGCGGCCCGATGAACGATTCACGGGGCCGCTGAAGACGACCGTACTATAGGGGGCTGCCCAAGACGGTCAACAAATCGAAACCGGCCGCCGGGCCCGGATTCCGTTCAGTACGGGAGGAAGTAGGCCGTTCGGGTCGGCCTCCATACCCCGAGCGGTCCACGGCGATAGACCGGAGCGACCACAGCCGCAGGGGCATAGAAGGCCGCCACCGGCACCGCTGCCGGAGCCATGACAGGCGAAAACGCGACGGTGGGCGAGTAGAAGGACGTGACCGGTACCGGGGCGAAACCAGAGGTTACTGCAACCGCCGATGGGGCCATCATCATGGGCGGTGAGTAGGCAGTCACCGCCGCGTAGTTGCCGGCGGGCGTGTAGTTCGCGACGTACGCGGGAGCGGACATGAACGGCGCCGCGACCACAGGTCGAAAGGTTTGGTAGTAGACCTGGGCCTCGCCGGTCGTCGCGGAGGTCGCGATCGCCACGGCGGCAACAGCCATCAACATTCGGATAACGGTGGTGTTCATCGCGTCCCTTCAATGGTGTGCGAGCGGTTGCGGTGCGGCCTGGACAGCAGGTCCCAGACACCGGCTCGAGTTCTGCTTGAGAATACGCAGGTTTGGCAGCCTGTTCAAACGGTCGGTAAAGTCCCCCCACCGCCGGCCACCTGTGGCACGTCGGAAAACCGGGAACCACCAGGGCCACCCGGGGCACATTACTCACCGCCCAAGCCCTGGGTCGCCCCCCAGCAAAACGACACCTTGGATACTTCCTCCCCCTCAGCTTCATCTTCCGCCACCCCAGCCCGTGGCGGCTTTCCTGCCCTCCTGGCCGTGCGCACCCTGACGGTTACCAACGACAACCTGTCCCGCTGGCTCGTCATTGGCCTGGGCAAGCGGGCGGTCGCCGCGACTGGTACGGCACCAGCGGCCGCAGTGCTTGCCATCGGCACGGTTGTCTACGTTCTGCCTTTTATCCTCTTCGCCTGGCTGGCCGGCTGGATGGCGGACCGGTTCGCGAAACGTTCCGTCGTGATCGGCGGCAAGTTTGCAGAAGTTCTCATCGCCGCTCTGATGGCAGTCATTGTTGGATGGGGCGCCGCGTCGGGTGGAATCATCGCCGGCATGCCGATCGGTCTTTGGCTCCTGCTTGGCGTGATCGGCCTCTTCGCCATTCAGACAACGATCCTGAACCCAAGCCTTCTCGGAACGATCGCGGAGACGGTGCCGAAGCAGCGGCTCTCGGCGGCGAACGGCGTCTTCGCAATGGTGTCTCTCGCCGCCACGCTTGTCGGCATGGCAGCGGGCAACTGGCTCGCCGACGTGACGTGGCTCACGCCAGAGCCGTATCCAGAGCAACCCATACCGGCGTTCCTGTCGAGCCTCCCATTCGCTCATGTTGTTCGGACGGCCGCACTGATAGGCGGTGTGGCAATCCTCGGCTGGCTCGCCTCTCTCCTCCTCCCGCGCGTGCCGGCCGCAAATCCGCGGGCTGCATTCCCGCGGAACGCGATCACGGCCACCGTCCGTGACATCGCACTGCTCCTGGCCGCCCGAAAGCTGGCTGGTGCGGCGGCAGGGATCGTGTTCTTCTGGGCTGTGGCTGCCGTCGTTCAGCTCAATATCGATGAGTACGCCGGGGAGAGCGGAGCCGCGGCTCAGGTCGAGCGCATCCCGCTCCTCGTGGCGCTCATCAGTGGCATCGGGGTCGGGAGCCTTATTGCCGGTCGGTTCTCAAAGCACGGCATCGATCCGGGGTCAAAGGTCGATCTCGGCTTTGTTCCGGCCGGCGGGCTTGTAATGACCATCGCCTGCGTGGCGCTTGCCCTGTCCTCAACCGACATCTTCGGCGGTGAGGCTGGGAGCAGCCTGCGGCTCGTGTCACCGGTCCTCTGGCTCGCGATCCTGGGGATCGGCGCCGGAATGTTTGACGTGCCACTCGAGGCGTACCTCCAAGAGCAGAGTCCGCCGAGGCGACGTGGCACGATACTCGCCTCGACCAACCTTCTTGTGTTCACGGGGATGCTCCTCGCCTCGATTGGGTATTACGGACTGCGGGTGCCCGTTGGGCCAGCCGATTCAGCATCGCCGTTGTTTTCATCCCGCGGGGTCTTCGCCCTCTTTGCGGTGCTCGCGATGGTCGCCACCGCGACCGCCGTATGGGCCGCGCCGCGGGCAACCGTACGGTTTCTCGTGCGGATGTTCGTCTGCACGATCTGGCAGTTTCGCGGCCGTGATGAAGACAACGTGCCACCGAGTGGCCCGCTTGTCATCGTGGCCAACCATCTCTCGTGGCTCGACGGCTTTCTGTTGCCGCTGGCGGCACCGCGGGGTGTGCGGATGGTGGTCTACGGCCCCAACATTCAGGGCAAGTTTCTCAACATGCTCGCCGACCAGTGGCGATTCATCCTCTTTGACCCCAAGCCCAAGTCGATCGGCCGCGCGCTCAAGAGCATCCAAGGCGGCCTTGCCAACGGTGACTGCATCGGCATCTTCTGCGAAGGAGGCATCTCGCGGACCGGCCAGATCATGGGGTTCAAGCGAGGACTCGAGTGGCTCCTCGAGCGGGTGGAGTCCCCCATTCTGCCCGCCTCTATCGACGGCATGTGGGGCAGCCTTCTTTCCTACTCCGAGGGCCGCTACTTCTCGAAATGGCCCCGTGGGCTCCGTCGCACCGTCACGCTTACCTTTGGCACGCCGCTCCCCGTAGGCACATCCACCGACATCGCTCGTCTCGCGCTCCAGGAGCTCACCGCCACCGTCGTTCGACGACGCATGGCATCCCGCCGACCGCCTCGCGACTTCGCAGGCGACTGGCCGGCAGCGTGCGCCGAGGCCGAGGCCTTTGACGGTGCCTGCCTCATCAGGCGAACTGATCGGCTGCTTTCGTCGCTTGCCTCTGATGATCCACTCGCCGCCACGCTCGCCGCGCACGGCAAGAGGCTGCTTGGCATCACCACGGAGGTGATCCCTGCGGAAACATCTGCCTCGGACATCATCAGTTCGCTGGTTGCCACACGCACAACCGTGTGGCTCGCCCGCGTGGCCCAGGTCGAAGCCGTTGCGAATGAACCAGCCACGGAGCCCGCGCTTTCCGCCCATCTCGCTGCGGTGGTGATGCCGATTGTCAGCGCCGCCGACCTCGCGGGGGCTCGCCACGCCGCCGATCGGTTTCGTGAGGCCCACGGCATCGAGCCCGTCGTCGCTTACTGCCCGCGCGAGGCTGGCTGTCTGGTCGCGATGAACACGCCGCCGGCCAGAGCGGCAAGCGACTTTGAGGTGAGCTCAAAACCCGACACGCTCGGGCGTGCTCTCAACGGAAGCGTCGTCTGGCCGAAGGCGTCCACACGACCGCCATTGGGGCTCCCGAGCGTCGCGCGAGACGGCGTGCCTGACGACTCAGGCGGCACGCTCGTCATCTCCGCCATGCTGCCTGCCTCGGGCGAGGCCTCACCAAGAGCCGTGCTCCTTGGCGACGCCCTCGACATCGATAAGGAAGGCTTCCTGGTGCCGCGAGAGCCATGAAGCATGGTGTGCATGAAGCGTTGAAACCCGCTTTTTCAAGCCGATGTTGGTTCAGCAACGCATGCGCGGTATCTTCATGGAAACGCACCCCTAGCTCAATTGGATAGAGCATCGGTCTACGAAACCGAAGGTTACTGGTTCGAGCCCAGTGGGGTGTATTGGCTATTTCGGGCGGTCGCGCCGCCCGACAACCGTAGCGCGAATCACGTGCGGCACAGCCAATGGCCACCGCAGACCGCGAGCCGTCGCGATGTCTGGCTTCAGACCCGGAGGTCGTGAGTTTGAATCCCGCCGCGACTTGATTCGAGCGATGAAGCCAGGCGTACCATGATCCGTATCCTTGCCCTGATCGTGGCGATTCCGATGATCCTCCTCGGCCTTTTCATCTCAGGCTGCGCCTTGCGGGTGTTGTCCATGGGGCTCGATCGCGGCATTCCGAGGCAGTCGGTAGATGGGTTGGTTGTTGGGGCGGTGTTTTTCCTGGTGGGCTGCGCCGTGATTCTTTCTGCCTGCGTGTTGGTCCGGATTTCCCGCGGTGAACCGAAGCGGCCCGTGACTGACAACCCCGACATACCTGCCTGACACCTGGGGGATCACGGAGCAGGCGTGGGCACTGACTGGATCGCCGTTCGATGAATCGACATTGTGTCGTGATTTTGAAAGCTTTTCGCGACGACCAGGTGACGTGCTTCGCACCCGAGATTCTCGGCAAGACGTTGAAGTATCACGATACTGACCTTGGGATTTTTGGCGCGGCGCCGCTACGCTCCGCGTATGGAACGGGCGTCCACCATTATTCGCGTTGTCGGGTTTGACCCGGGGCTCAATACGACTGGCTACGGTATCGTCGAGTGCCAGGGGGGGAGTGTTCGGCTCGTCGAGGCGGGGACGGTGCGGCCACGCGGGGAGGCCCTCGAAGACCGGCTCCTGTCGATTCACTCCGGCGTTCGCGAGGTGCTCGAAGCGTTTGCCCCAACGGCCATGGCGATCGAACAGGTGTTTGCCCACGCGAAGTTTCCGAAGGCGGCGATTCTGCTGGGCCACGCCCGAGGTGTCATCTGCCTGGCTGGAGCGCAGGCAGGCCTCGCGGTAAATCACTACCTCCCCAATCGGGTGAAAAGCACGCTCACCGGCAGCGGACATGCCGGGAAGGAACAAATTCAGGCGGCCGTGCAACGAGAGCTCGGCCTCCCATCGAGGCCCGAGCCTGCCGACGCTGCCGACGCGTTGGCCGTGGCGCTCACCGACTGGCACCTCCGCCTGCGACCTTTGTTCTTCGGTACCGGCACGGTACGAATCCGGAGCAGCCGAGCATGATCACACGACTCTCAGGAACGCTTGAACGCGTCGAGACAACCGCCATTGAAGTGGCCGTGGGGCCTGTTGTTCACGAGGTGCTTGTCACCGAGCTCGTGCGACGCAGCCTCCAGGGCAAGCTCGGCCAGCCGGTCGTGCTCCACACGCTTGAATACCTCGAGGGCAATCCGACCCGCGGCAACCTCGTGCCCCGGATCGTGGGCTTTCTTTCAGAGGTCGAACGTGAGTTTTTCGAACTCATCTGCGAGGTCGATGGCGTGGGCGTCCGCAAAGCCTTAAGAGCGATCGTCAGGCCCGTGGGCGACATCGCCTCGGCCATTGAAGAACAGGACGCCAAGATTCTGTCAGGCCTGCCGGGCATTGGTGCCGCGACGGCCGAACGCATGATCGCCAAGCTCAGGCGCCGCATGCCGAAGTTTGCGTTGCTTGTGGCGAAGGACGCCCCCGGCGAAACGGGCGGCGCCCTCGACGTGCTCACTGAAACCTTTGATGTGCTTCGCTCGCTCGGCCACTCCGACTCCGAATCTCGCCGGCTCGTCGACGCCCTGCGTGAAGAAAAGAAGAAACCAAAGGATGTTCAAGACGCGCTTGAGATCATCTACCGGCAATCGCACAAGCCACGGTGATGGCGGGCGGAGGCCTGCAAAGGCCGCCGGTCGCACCTCCGCGCTCCCAACCGATGAGCCGCCGAACCGCTAGACTTGGCACCCACACGAGATCATGAGCATGGAATCATTTCGCCAGCCGTCGATGCAGGGGCCCGAGCAGTCGGCGGTCGAGGACCGTGGACTCCGGCCTCAGCGGATGGCCGAGATGGTCGGCCAGCGAGCCGTGTATGAGCGGCTCGAGATCGCCATCGATGCGGCACGAAAGCGAGGCGAACCGCTCGGCCATATTCTTCTTGACGGCCCCCCAGGCCTCGGCAAGACGACGTTTGCCATGTGCATCCCGGCCGAGCTGGGCACCACGCTCCAGATTGCCAGCGGCGCGGCGCTCGCCGCCCCCAAGGACCTCCTGCCCTACCTCACCAATGCCGCTGAAGGCTCGGTGCTTTTCATTGACGAGATTCACCGGCTTCCGATCGCCGTCGAGGAATTTCTCTACCCAGCAATGGAGGATTTTCGGATCGACATCACGCTCGGCGACGGGGTGGCGGCCCGCACGATCAACATGCCGCTCAAGCCGTTCACGCTCGTAGGAGCCACCACTCGAGCTGGGCTCATCTCAGGGCCTATGCGAGACCGGTTCGTGGTTCGCGAGCACCTCGACTACTACTCGCCTGCCGAGCTGGCCGAGATCGTCCGTCGCTCGGCAAGGAAGCTCGACATGCCGATGGACGACACCACGGCCGACGAGATCGCCCGCCGGAGCCGTGGAACGCCCCGACTTGCCAATAATCGACTCCGATGGATTCGCGACTATTCGACAAGCCGCGCCGAAGGTCGGCTCGACATTGATATTGCCCGAGTCGCCCTCGCCATGCAGGGGATCGACGAGATCGGCCTCGACGGTTTTGATCGAAAATACCTCGACACGATCCAGCGGGTCTTCTCGGGAGGCCCCGTGGGAATCGAAGCGATCGCCCATACCATGAGCGCCGCCCCCGACACGCTCGAGGACGATGTCGAGCCCTTCCTCTTGCGGTGTGAACTGGTGATTCGCACTCCCCGCGGCCGCAAGATCACCCCCAAGGGCGAGGAGCATCTCGGGACCGCGCCGGCCACTCGCGGACGTCTCTTTTGAGGGGCATTTGACCGGAGTGGGCTCCTCTTAGATACTCTTCCAACCGATCTTTCCACACAGGTAATGCCATGGCCGTCCCAAAACGACGTCAGTCGAACCAAAAAACCCGATCCCGCCGGGCCCATGATTTTCTTACTCCGCGACAGTTGACGTTCTGCCCCACCTGCGGGAAGGCCGTTCCCACACACCGCGTGTGTGGCGGCTGCGGCCACTACATGGGCAAACTCGTCGTCAAGACGGGAGAATAGTCCGTTGGCCATGGCTCCCACGGGTGGCGGCCCAACGGCGATCCTCTTCCCAGGTCAGGGTGCGCAGTCCGTCGGCATGGCGGGTGACTGGGTCGAGCAGAGCCCTGCCGCCGCGGACCTCTTTCGCCGCAGCGCCGACATCCTTGGCTACGACTTGTTGGCCACCTGCCGAAGCGGTCCGGCCGATCGGCTTCACACGACGGTGGTGAGCCAGCCGGCCATTCTCGTGACGAGCCTCGCGGCGCTCGAGGTGCAGCGGGCTCGCGATCCAGACCCCCTCAACACCGCTCCGGTCACCGCTGGCCTGTCGCTTGGCGAATACACATCGCTCGTTTTTGCCGGTGCCCTCGGCTTTGAAGATGCCCTCCGCCTCGTGGCCGCGCGGGGCCGCGCCATGCAGGAATGTGCCGAAGCCACGCCCAGCGGCATGGTCGCGGTGCTCGGCATGGAACGTGACGCGGTCACGGCCCTCTGCGACACCTGCCGTGGCGATGGCGTGCTCCAGATTGCCAACGTGCTCTGCCCCGGCAATATCGTGGTGTCGGGCTCGATTGACGCCTGCGACCGGCTCGAAGCGGCGGCGGAGGGAGCCGGCGCCATGAAGTGCGTGCGGCTCGAAGTTGCAGGCGCCTTCCATACCCGACTCATGGAGCCGGCGTTGGAGCAGCTTACGGCGGCCCTCGCCCAGGCCGTCTTTCATACGCCGCGGATCCCGGTGGTCAGCAATGTCGATGCCCTTCCGCACACAGACGCCGACGAGATTCGCTCGCTTCTCGCGCGGCAAGTGGTTGGCGTTGTCGAATGGCATGCCTCCGTGTCATACATCCTGTCCACGGGCGTTCGCTCGGTCATGGAAATCGGTCCCGGTCGCGTACTCCGCGGCCTCATGAAGCGAATCGACCGAACCGTGGCCGCCAGCGGCGTCTTCGATTGATTGACATTCTTCGACTGGTTTTGTTCTGACACTCGACGCGGAGGCTTTCCCGATGGCGGAAGCGGGCAATTCAAAAACAAAGTTCGTGCCGTCGGCCCGGATTCAAGTCGATCTCAACGGACAGGTGGCGGTCGTCACCGGGGCGTCGCAGGGGCTTGGCCGCGCGATTGCAGAAGCCCTCGCCGCCAGCGGCGCGACGGTGGCCCTCGTGGCCCGCTCGGCCGACAAACTTGCCGACGTGGCCGCCGGCATCACGGCAGCCGGTGGCAAGGCCGAGGTATTTCCGTGTGACGTGATGAGCGCCGAGTCCATCCAGCAGACCGTGGATGCGGTCGTGGAGAAGCTTGGTCGCCTCGACATCCTCGTGAACAACGCCGGCGTCACCCGTGACACGCTCCTGCCGCGAATGAGCGACGACGAGTGGGACACGGTTCTCGCGACAAACCTTCGCGGCCCGTTCCTCTTCATGCGGGCCGCCAGCCGGCCGATGATGCAGCAGCGATATGGCCGAATCGTGAACGTGGCGAGTGTGTCGGGCCTCATCGGCAATCCGGGGCAGGCCAACTATTCAGCCTCGAAGGCAGGCCTCGTGGGCCTCACCAAGACGGTCGCCAAGGAGCTTGCCGGCCGGAGAATCACGGTGAACGCCGTGGCCCCGGGCTTCATTTCGAGCGACATGACGGCCGCCCTGGGGGATGTGCTCCTCGATGAGGTCAAAAAGCGGGTGCCCGCCAAACGGCTCGGCGAACCAACGGAAATCGCCGACGCCGTGCTCTTTCTGGCCGCTCCAGCCTCGGGCTACATCACGGCCCAGACGCTCGTGGTCGATGGTGGCCTGATCGGGTAATGCGGCGGCTTTTCCCAGGCCTAGACACGTCCGGCACCCAGCGGGTATATCTTCGCCGTGAACGCGGGTAAGGTACGCAGCCTTAGAAGGCTGTCGCAATCCGCGACAATTCCGGCAATGGCGCAAGGAGGATTCTCAAGGTGGCTTCCGTCCAAGATCGAGTGATTGAAATCGTGGCATCGCAGCTCGGGGTGAGCAAAGAACAGATCACCCCTGAGACGTCGTTCATCAACGACCTCGGTGCTGACTCGCTCGATACGGTCGAGCTCGTCATGGAGCTCGAAGAAGAGTTCGAGATCAACATTCCCGACGATGCTGCCGAAAAGATCCAGACCGTCGGCCAGGCGGTGGAGTTCATCGAGAAGCACCAGGCATCTGGGTCGACCGGCATCGCCGGCTAAGACCGACTGGGCCACTGGTCGGATGGCGCCGCACCGGAGCAGCCGGCCGGAGTCGGCTGCCGAGCGAATGACGCGGGCAACATTCCGGCGCTGGGGCATGTGATGAAGCGACGGGTGGTTGTGACGGGATTGGGCTTGGTCACGGGACTTGGCCGAGCCCTTGAAAGCGTCTGGCAAAAAATCCTCGCGGGCGAGAGTGGCGTAGGCCCGATCACGCTCTTCCCGGTCGATGGCTATCGGGTTCAGTTCGGCGGCCAAGTGCAGTGGGAGCCCGAGAAGGAAGACGTCGCGCCTCCGAAAGAGCTCAAGCGACTTGACCGGTTCACGCAGTTTGCCCTCGCATCGGCCAAGGATGCCGTGGCTGACTCCGGCATCGACTTCTCCAAGGAAGATCCTTTCCGCTGCGGCGTGGTCATCGGCTCGGGCATCGGTGGCCTGTGGGAGTTTGAAGTTCAAGAGGAGCGCCTGCTCCACAAGGGCATCGACAAGGTTTCGCCGTTCACGATCCCGAAGCTGATGGTGAACTCGGCGAGCGGCCATGTCTCGAGCCTCTACGGAATCAAGGGGCCTAACTTTGCCGTAGCCACGGCCTGTGCGAGTGCCGCCAATTCGATTGGTTCAGCCCTGAGGGCCATTCAGTACGGCGATGCCGACGTCATGGTGACCGGGGCGAGCGAGGCGGCCCTCACGCCAATCGGCTTGGCTGGTTTCCAGAACATGCGAGCGCTCTCGGTTCGCACGGCTGCGCCCACGGAAGCAAGCCGCCCGTTCGATGCCGACCGGGACGGCTTTGTGCTTGGGGAAGGGGCAGGCGTGGTCGTGATCGAGGAGCTCGAGCATGCCCGTCGCCGCGGAGCCCGGATCTACGCCGAGCTCAAGGGCTACGGCGCGAGCGGTGATGCGGGCCATATCACGCAGCCGGATGAGGAAGGTCGGGGAGCCGCCGGGGCCATGGTGGCAGCGCTCGCCGATGCGGGGATCTCGCCCGAGTCGATGCAATACATCAACGCCCATGGCACGAGCACGCCCCTCGGCGACAAGGCCGAGACGGCCGCAATCAAGCGGGTGTTTGGGCCGCACGCCTCCAAGCTTGCCGTCTCGAGCACGAAGAGCCAGCTTGGCCACACGCTCGGCGCCAGCGGCGGCATCGAGTTGGTGTTCTGCGCCCTAACGATCGCGAGAGGGGTGATCGCCCCGACGATCAACTATCAAACTCCTGATCCCGCGTGCGATCTCGACTACACGCCCAATGTCGCGCGTGAGGCGCGGGTCGATGTGGCGATGAGCAACAGTTTCGGGTTTGGCGGCCACAATGCGAGCCTCGTGCTCACGCGGCTGCTTTAGCGTTGGCGAGACCAACTTTGCATGGAGGGCCAGGCCATGATGCGGTCTCGGCGGGTGGCGCTGGTAGTGCTGGGGCTGCTCGGCTGGTGGAGCTCCCCCGCGTCGGCGCAGATTCCATCGGACATCGGGCAGGTCTGGAAGACCTATGACCTCGCAGCGTTTGTTGCCGTGGCCGGTGCCGACAGCGAGAAACATGTCGTGGACTGGATCCTCCAGGAAACGGGGTATCCCGCGTGGCACGGCAAGAACCCGACGTCGCTCTCGGCCGCGGAAGGAAAACTCTCTTGCTATCACACGCCCGAAATGCAGGCTCGCGTGGCTGACGCTGTCTCGCGGTTTGTCGGTGAGGCCGAGAAACCCCACCGCTTCACCGTCCGCGTACTCGGATTCAAGACACCAGCCTGGCGAACGGCGGCACGCCCTGCCCTCCAATCGGTGGCGACGGCCACCCCTGGCGTCCAGGCCTGGATTCTGCCGCGGGAGGCCGCGGTCCCAGTGGTGGCCCGTGCCCGAGCCCGTGCCGACTGTGTGGAGCTGCCCACAGGCGCGGTCCTCGCGGCCAATGGCATCCCCGCAACGCTCAAGGGTGGCCGCACTCAGGAGTACGTGTCGGATTATGACCTCACCCCAAACGCCTGGCCGGGCTGGCAGCCCAAGAAAGCGACCTGCGACGAGGGCTTTGCCATTGATGTCCACCCCCTCGTCTCGGCCGACGCAACGGCCGTCGATGCCGTCTTTCGCTGTCGTGTTGACCAAATCGAGCGGATGGCCCCCGTGTCACTCCCATCGCCGGCCGGAGGCCCTCCGGTGGCTGCCGAGGTGCCGCAGATGGCAGCCGTTCGGATCGGTGAACGCTTCCGCTGGCCTGCCTCCCACGCCCTTGTCATCGGCCTCGGGGTGGTTCCCTGGCCCGTGCCTGCGCAGAATGGTGCGGCCCCGGCTCTGCTGCCCGCAGTTGAGCGACGGGACGTGGTGGTCGTGATCGAGCCTCGGCTCGGGAGCGGGCGGTAAGGCTGATCAGGCTCTGGTGGTCGCTCTGCGGCGCCACCAGGACACAACATCCTCTTGGAAGCATGACGGGTATGAGTGAACGTGCGCGACGGGTTGTGGTGACGGGGCTGGGCGTGGTGAGTCCGCTTGGCTTGTCGCTCGATGATTTCTGGAACGCTCTCGCCGAAGGCATGAGTGGCATCGGGCCGATCGAGTTATTCGCCACCGACGGGTTACCGCTTCGTCACGCGGCCGAGGCGAAGCAGTTCACAGGGGCCATCGACAACTTCGGCCCGCTTGACGGCGAGAAAAAGAAGGCGATTCGCAAGGGACTCAAGGTGATGTGCCGCGAGAGCCAGATGGGCGTTGCCGCGGCGCAGATGGCCCTTCACCACGCGGGTGATCCGTTTGCCCATCACGAGCCTGAACGCATCGGCTGCGTGTTTGGGTCTGACTACATGCTCACGATTCCCGAAGATTTCACCGCCGGCGTGGCCGCGTGTCGCAGGGATGACGGAGCCTTTGACTTCGCCCGCTGGGCCACGGATGGCATGCCGCTGCTCAATCCCCTCTGGCTGCTCAAGTATCTGCCCAACATGCCGGCGAGTCATATCGCGATTTACAATGACCTCAGAGGCCCGAGCAATTCCATCACGGCCCGCGAGGCGAGCGGCCACCTCGCGGTTGGCGAGGCTACCGAGACGATTCGGCGTGGGATGGCAGACATTATGGTCGCCGGCGCGACGGGCACACGGGTGCATCCGATGAAGACGGTCCACGCCCTGCAAAACGACCAGGTTGCCGTCGCAACGGGGGATGATGACGCACCATCGCGATGGAGCCGCCCCTTTGATCGCGACCGGCGGGGCATGGTGCTTGGCGAGGGTTCGGCCGTGCTGATCCTCGAGGAGTTGGAACGTGCCCAGAAGCGTGGGGCCACGATTCATGCCGAGGTCGTCAGCCATGGAGCCGGGTGTTGCGTTGACCGCGGGGGAACCGGCCGAAAACGCAAGGCGCTTGCCCACGCGTATGGAGCCGCACTCGAACGGTCTGGCATGGCAGCGACCGAGGTTGGCCATGTACACGCGTTTGGGGTCAGCACGGTTCAGGGAGACCGCGAGGAGGCGGCGGCCCTTGGGGATGTTTTTGGGGATACCCTTGCCGGGGTTCCGGTCGTGGCGGCCAAGAGTCATTTTGGCAACCTCGGAGCCGCGAGCGGTCTGGTGGAGTGCGCGGCAAGTATTCTGGCCATGCGGGCGGGGACGCTCTTTCCGCTTCTCAATTTCGAGCATCCCGATCCGGCGTGTCCGGTTCGACCGGCCCGCCTGGGAGACCCTGCGGGCACGAGCTTCCTGTCGGCCTCCTCCACCCCCCAGGGGCAGGCCGCCGCACTCGTGTTTCGCGCCTGGTCGTGAAGCCCCGCTGCTGCTTGACAGCCCACGGACGACGGCATAGTCTCCAGGGCTCGATCTCGTGAGGATGGTGCTGGTTCGCGGACTCGCTTCCAGGTTCTCCGTTCTTGTCGGCCTGCGGCCGAGTGGAGCGGAGTGCCTCGGCGCCCATGATGTGCAATGGCGTCGGCCATGCCGGCTGAACCATTCCACGAGGGCCCGCCGAGAACGCCATGAAGCCTGAAGAAATCCTCCGCATCGTTGACGCGATTCATCGCGACAAAAACATCGACAAGGAGATCGTGTTCCAGGCCATCGAGTCCGCCTTGGTCACCGCCTTGGCCCGCCAATATGGTGAGACCGCAGAGATCATCATTCAGATTGACCGGAACGACGGCAGCCTGTCTGGCACGCACGATGGCCAGCCGATCGATACCGCCGAATTGGCTGGTCGAATCGGGGCTCAGACGGCCAAGCAGGTGATCATCCAGAAGATTCGTGAGGCCGAGCGAGACTCGATCCACGACGAATTCGAGGAGCAAGTCGGCCACATGGTCTCCGGCGTCGTGACCCGGTTCGAGGGAGCCACGGCCACGGTTCAGCTCGGCACCCAAGAGGCCATTCTCCCTCGCAGCGAGCAGATCCCCGGAGAGAGCTACCATCCCAATGAACGGGTTCGGGCGACGATCTTCGAGGTTCGCAAGGTCGGGAGCCGCGTCAAAATCATTCTGTCACGCATTCGGCCCCAGCTCGTGCAGCGGCTCTTCGAGCAGGAAATCCCCGAGATTGCTGACGGTGTGATCGAGATTCGAGCGATCTCGCGTGAGCCTGGCTACCGGAGCAAGGTGGCTGTCATCAGTTCCGACAATCGCATCGATTGCGTCGGCGCATGCGTTGGTGTCCGCGGCAACCGGATCAAGAACATCGTCGAGGAGCTCGGTGGCGAGCGGATCGACATCGTTCGGTGGAGCGACGACCTCCAAGTGCTCGTTCCCAACGCCCTCCAGCCGGCCGAAGTCGACGAGGTCATCCTCTGCCAAATGCTGGGCCGTGGAATTGTGCTCGTTCGCGAAGATCAGCTCTCGCTGGCGATTGGCCGTCGCGGCCAAAACGTCCGCCTGGCGAGCAAGCTCTGCGGCTGGGATATCGAGATCATGACCCAGGAGGAGCTCGACCAGCAGATCGAGCGGGCTACGGCTGGCTTCTCCTCCATTGAAGGCATGGATGAGTCGCTCGCAGAACGGCTCGTGGGCGAGGGCTTCCTATCGTATGACGACCTGTCGGTGATCGAGCCAGACGACCTCATGGAGATGGGCGGCTTGTCGGCAGAGGCGGTCGATGCGATCGTGGCCGAGGCCGAACAGCGAGCCACGATGGCGGAGGCGGCGGCGGCGGATGAGCGGCGAAAGCAGCGTGAAACCGACCGCATCGCGAAGGCAACCGCCGACGCCGACGCGGCAGAGGCCGCTGACGGTGCGGCCGTGGCGACCCAGGAAGCCGATGGCGCGACAGACGCGACTGAGGCGGCCGAGGCGTCGGGCGAGTCGTCGTGATGGACGAGCAACGAACAATCGCGAGAGTCGAGGGACCGAGGTTCGAGACAAGACAGAGCGGCCGGCCGCAGCCGGTGGAGAGAGGCACGAGTGGCAGTTCGGATTTATACGCTGGCAAAGGAACTCAAGCTCGACAGCAAGGAGCTGGTCGATTTGTGTACTCGTGCCGGTATCCAGGACAAAGGTTCGGCACTTGCCAGCCTCTCCAACGAGGAGGTCTCGAAGCTCAGGGAATTCATTTCGGGCAAGTCGAAAGCGGCGCCTGAAAGGCCTGCCGCGCCGGTCAGGCCTGCGCCGCCCGTTCGTCCAACGGCACCCGCTCCCGTGAAGCGGGAGGATTACATTGCTCCAGGTGGCGTTGCCGGGAAAGCAAAACCTCCGGAGGTTGCACCCTCCCGGCCAGCAGTCGCCAAAGAGGGCACCGGAAAGGTTCGACCAGGCAGCCGCACGGGGGATGGGAGCAAGCCAATGCCTCGTCCGGCGTTCAAGCTCGCGCCGATGCCCGCTGCCGGCCGCGCCAGCCCACCACCGCCTCGCGCGTCCCAAGAGCCTGCCGCGCAGAAACCCGACGTCAAACTTCCGCTCGATGCCATTCGTAGTGCCAAAGCTGGGGGAGCCAAGCCCCTGGCCGATCACATGCGAAAGCACGAGCAGCGGCAGGCGGCCGATGCCACGCGGGCCCGCACCAGCGGCCTGTTGCGGGGCGGTGCTGGGTCCGGGGCACCTGTTCCTCCCCCGCTCCAGCCGGGCGTGCGACCACGGCGAAGTCCGTCCAAGTCAGGCGGCGGTGGTGAGGATGTGCTCGGCGGCCGTGAGCTGCGGCAACTCAACCGAAAGAAGGTCGCTCATAAGCGGGGCGGGATCGGCGACGACGACGACCGCCTTCGTCGGCGTCGCACGCGCCCCCGCAAGGGTTCCGGAGCATCGACGGCGGCACCACGAAAGACGAATGCTGCGATCCAGGTGCCCTGCACGGTGCGAGCGTTTTCCGAGGCGATCGGCCTGGCTGCCAGTGAGGTGCTCAAGAAGCTGCTCACGTTCGGCATGGAGTCGATGCCCAGCATGGGCAGCATGCTCGACCGCGACACGGTGGAACTGCTCGCGGCAGAGCTCGGCGTCCAGCTCGACCTGAAAACTTCCGAGGACCTCGAGCAAGATCTTCTCACGGGCTTTGATGCCACGGACGAAGACCCGGCCCTTCGGCTGCCGCGTGCCCCGGTGGTCACGTTCTTGGGCCATGTCGATCACGGCAAGACGTCGCTTCTCGATAAGATCGTTGGGAGCGATGTGGCGGCCGGCGAAAGTGGTGGGATCACGCAGCACATCCGTGCCTACACGATCGCTCGGAATGATCATCCCATCACGTTCGTCGATACACCGGGCCACGAGGCCTTCACCCAAATGCGGGCCCGTGGGGCGAACGTGACCGACTGCGCCGTTATCGTGGTCGCGGCCGACGACGGGATCATGCCCCAGACCGAGGAGGCGATCAGCCATGCCCGCGCAGCCGGCGTGCCCATCGTTGCCTGCATCAACAAGATCGACCTTCCAGGCGCCGACATCGAAAAGGTGTATCAGCAATTGGCGGCCAACGAGCTCCTGCCGACCGAGTGGGGCGGAGAGACGGAAGTTGTCAAAACGAGCGCCTTGACCGGCGAAGGGATCGAATCCCTCCTCGATACCCTCCTGACGATCGCTGAGCTCCACGACCTGCGGGCAAACCCAGACCGAGCGGCAGCGGGCGTCTGCCTCGACGCGTCGATCCACGAGGGCCGCGGCGTGATTGCATGCCTCATGGTCCAGAAGGGGACGCTCCGCGTGGGCGACGCGCTTGTGTGCGGCGAGGCTACCGGGCACGTCAAGGCGTTGAGCAACACGCTCACTCGCCGAAAAATGCAGGAGGCTGGACCGTCCCAGGCCGTGTTCGTGACCGGCTTGGATGAGCCGCCGGGGGCTGGCGATCGATTCCAGGTAGTCGATTCGATCGCGCTGGCCCGCGAGGTTGCAACGAAGCGAACCGATCTCCGTCGGCATACGTCGCTCGCGAGCGAGCCGGTCCATGTCACGCTGGAGACCTTGGTGGATCGGCTGGGTACCGAGAAGGCCCCCACGCTCAATCTCATTCTTCGCGCGGATGTTCGAGGCTCGATCGAAGCTATCCAGAAGGAGCTTCAAAAGCTCGACCATCCGGAGGTCAAGATTCGCATCCTCCAGGCGATGGTCGGTGGCGTGAGCGAGGCCGACGTGGCCCTTGCCGACGCATCCGATGCCGTAATCATCGCCTTCAATGTCGTGCCCGACGAGCGGGCCCGATCCCTGGCGGAAGACCTCGGGGTGCAAGTTCGCCGATACGACATCATCTACCAGGTCACCGACGATCTCCGAAAGGCACTCGAAGGAATGCTCGCCCCGGAGAAGCGAGAGGCCGAACTCGGCCGCGCGATCGTCCAACGGACTTTCAGCATCAGCCGCCTCGGTGTCATTGCCGGATGCCGCGTGATTGCGGGCGTCATCGCCCGCAACGGCCGAATGCGGGTGATTCGCGACAATGTCGTGCTCGGTGAGTACGGAATCGATTCCCTCAAGCGAGAGAAAGACGACGCCCGCGAGGTGCGAGATGGCCTCGAATGCGGTATCAAACTGGTCGGTTTCAATGACATCAAGGACGGCGACATCCTCGAGTGCTACCGTATCGAGGAAGTTGCCCGAACCCTCTCGTGAGCACACGACGACTCCTCAAAGCGGCCGAGGCGGTGCGGGAGGTGGTGAGCATGGCCATCCTGACGGAAGTGCGCGACCCGCGGGTGCAAGACGTCACCGTCACTCGCGTGGAAATGGCTCCCGACATGCGATCGGCAACGGTGCATGTTTCCGTGATGGGCAATCCCGCTCGTGAGCAGCTCGCGCTACGAGGCCTCGCGAATGCCGCCGGATTCCTACAATCCAGAATCGCCGATCGGATCGAGACGCGGTATACCCCTCGTCTGCGATTTGAACTCGACGGAGGTGTGAAGCGTTCGATCGAGCTCGCCCGCGTGCTCGGCGAGGTTCTTCCACCCGACAGCGACCAACCTCCGTCATCGGACTCGCCCGAAGCCCCCTCCCAGGACAACGCATGACCGCACGCAAACACCCCGCGGTGAACAAGCCGCAGTCCACCGCCAAGCCTGTGGCG
The DNA here is from genome assembly GCA_041746715.1 of Pirellulales bacterium. Lineage (GTDB taxonomy): Bacteria > Planctomycetota > Planctomycetia > Pirellulales > UBA1268 > QWPN01. Next base: position 25,756 of record JBGTGN010000033.1, read on the forward strand.
AAAAAAGCCACTCCAGCAGCGAAAGCGACCGCCAAGCCCGTGGTGAAACCAAGCGGCAAGCCGGCCAGCAAGCCCGCGGTGAAGGCCGGCGGAAAGCCCGCGGCCAAACCACCGCCTGGCAAGTCCGTGCCCGCTGTTGAGCCAAAGCCTGTCCCCGAAAAAATTCCACCTCGCGGTACGCTCGTCCCCAAGCTCCACAAGGTCCTGAAGGCCAACTACAAGCCGGTGCCCATCGACACCTCGCGGCCAATCCTCGACCAAGTGCTCGTGGCATGCTGCTTTGAGAATGCCCCGGCCGACGTCGCTGAAAAGGCTTTCGCGAGGCTTGTGGCAACCTACTTCGATCTCAACGAAATCCGTGTAACCACGGTTGCAGAGCTCGCTGAAGTGCTCCACGATCTCCCCGACCCAGCCCGGGCAGCGCTCTCGCTTCGCCGCGCTCTTCAGGGCGTTTTTGAGTCTACTTATAGCTACTCCCTTGACCATGCCAAAAAGCACTCACTGGCTCACGGTATCAAGGTGCTCGAAGGCCTTCGTGGTGTGCCTCCCTTTGTGGTCCAGCACGTGGCGGCCACGGCCCTCGGCGGCCATCTCGTACCACTCGACAAGGGGGCGCTTGCTTCGCTCTGGCTCTGCGGGCTGATTACTCGTCAGGAGTATGACAGCGGCAAAGTTCCCGGCCTCGAGCGTGCGATTTCCAAGAAGGCTGGTGTCGAGTTCAGCTCGCTCCTCCATCAGTTTGGGATCGACGTGCTCACAAACCTGCATGGAGCCACCGTCCGGAAGGTCGTCCTGGCAGTCAACCCGGCGGCGAAAGACCGTTTTCCAAAACGTGGCGAGCCGCTCTCCGAACCGGTTCCGCCGCCGCCGCCGATGAGCAAGGAAAGTCAGGGCACCGAAGGGGACCTTCGTCCCGCAGGTCCGCAGGCCGCGGCCCGGCCGGCCGGAAAAACACCGCAACCGCCGGCAGGTTCCGGACCGAAGAAAACGGATGGGAAAGGCAAGAGCGGACCGAAGCCGTTCGTCGTCAAACCGCTTTCGATCAAGCCCCAGCCTGCCCCAGCGCCTGAGCCGGCCCCACCGCCGGCTGAGCCAGCAAAAAAACCCGTGGCAGCCTCCAAGGCGTCGGCCAAACCCGCGACGCCGCTCGCGAAACGAAAGCCCCGCTGACGCAGAGGATTGAGGCATGGCAGGACATTCCCACTGGGCCAACATCTCCCGCAAAAAGGCGGTCATCGACGCCAAGCGAGGAAAGCTCTGGAGCAAGCTCGCCAAGGCGATCATCGTCGCGGCCAAACTCGGCGGCGGTGATCCCGACGCCAACCTTCGGCTTCGCTTCGCCATCGACTCCGCCAAAGCGGTGAGCATGCCCAAGGAGAACATCCAGCGGGCCATCAAGACTGGCACCGGCGATCTCAAGGGGGGCAACCTCGAGGAATCGATCTACGAGGGCTATGCCGCCGGCGGTGTGGCGGTGATGTGTGAGATTCTCACCGACAACAAGAATCGCACGGCCCCCGAGATTCGCAAAATTTTCGAGCTGTGTGACGGCAAGCTCGGTGGCACCGGCTGCGTGGCCTATCTCTTCGAGCGAAAGGGGCTCGTGCGTCTGCCATCGGCTGGCACCGACGAGGATCGAGTCATGGAGGTAGCGATCGAAGCCGGTGCCGATGACGTGAAGGCTTCAGACGATCGCTGGGAAATCATTTGTGAACCAGCAGTCATGACGGGCGTGATCGCCGCCCTCGAAGCGGCCGGGCTCGCTCCCGAATCCAATGAGATCGTGCGCATCCCGACAAACACCGTTGATGTGGAAGACGTCGATACCGCCCGCAAGGTCTTGAATCTTATGGAGCGGCTCGACGACCACGACGACGTCCAAAGCGTCGCCGCCAACTTCAACATCCCCGACGAGGCAATGGCCGCGCTTGATTGAGCTGACTTTACGACCGGCGGGCCACCCATCTTTACGGTTGCAGGGGCATCCATGCCCCCTGCAACCTTCCCGGGCCTCCGCCCGGCGGTCGCACCTCCGGGCTCCCGTGCTCGTAACCGCTGCGGTGTGGTGCGCCGCAGCAGCCGGGGCGCACGAAATAACGCATCCGCGAGGGGTTGCCCGCACCGCATCTCCGGCGTTGTTTGCAAGCGAAGCCAGGATGGCGAATCGCCGAAAACATCGAGTGACCGGAGGCCATGGATGGCCGTAGCGAACGTCCGGCGATGTGGCACGTGCACCCCCCGAGCCACCAGCGGGCGTGAAGTCAATGTTCGACCGATGGCCAGTACTCGTCGAAGTCAAACTTCGGACTGTTGTCGAGATCGTGGCACTCGAGGCAGTTATTGACTGCCTTTTGCTTCCCCTCGGGCGTCGCGAGAGAGAGCTTGATCTCGGCCCGCAGTCGATCCCGCTCCGCTTCGGTGGCTCGCACATCACCTCGCTCGACAGCAGTGTGAGCCGCCGCTGGGCCATGGCAGTTTTCACAGCCCTGGTGGGCGAGGTGCGGCGTCTTCTCCATGCCAGCGAACCCACCTTCAAAAGGCTCGAACCGCTGCGGCGCCCAGCCTACAACGTGGCATGAGAGGCACTCGGGATCGCTATCCCGCCGCGGCACGGCCTCTTCGAGCGTGGTGAGGGCCTTGGCATGCCCCGAGCCTTCCCAGACCTCATAGGGCTCTTCGTGACACTCGGCGCAGGCGTTGCTCCCGGCAAACCGCCGGCCGCTGGGATGACGAATTGGCACGAGCCCGAGCCCCGTGAGGCCGAGCGTTTCGAGCTTTTGTTGGTAGGTGGCCAACACCGCGATCATGTCGTCGGCCTCGCCCCAACGGGCATCGAGCGGCACTCGCTGCGACCGCATGGGCTCCGCCTTGTCGTCAAAGAAACCAATAGCCACCGCAAACATTCCCTTGTGACCGAGCTCCACGAGCCTCGCTCCGCCGGGCAGCACGGGCAGCTCGCGAGGGGGTTCATCGCCCCCCCCCGCCGTGGCGACAAAATCGAACTGCGGAAACCGTGCCGCCAATGCCTTGGTCTCGTCGGGGGCCGCCCATGACAGGAGCACCTGGTGGTCGCACTTCGCCTTGGCGAGATCCGCCGCGACGGCCGCCAGCGCCTTTGCCGCAGGTACGATCTCGATGTCGTCATTGCGGATGGTGGCCGCTTCGGCATCGCCGAGGACCGTCGTGATGCCAATCCGGAGTCCACCGGCCTCGACCACCCTGAACCGCGGCGTGATGTTTGCGTCGAGGCCAAGCAGGCCGACGTTCGCGCTCACGAAAGGCGTGGGCTCGTCGCCGATAGCCGCCACGCCCGCGACAAGCTCTTCCGCCGGGAGTCGCAGGTCGCCCGGGCCAAAGCCCACGGCCGCGTACCGCATACCTCGCAGCCCGTCCACGATCGACTGAAACTTCGCCTCCGTCTGACGGCCAAACCGCTTGACCTGACCACCGAGATCGATCGGCACGACATTCCAGCCGGCCGCGTCGAGGGCCCGGAGGAAATTTTGACGTCGGCTGAGCCCCCCCTTCTGGTTCTCCTTGCCAGTGCAACCACAAGGCTCGATGTAGCCATCGAGCTCGCCGGTGATGACGAGGACCGTGCGAGGCTGCGGCCAGTCGGTGAAGACCTCGCCGTTCCGCTCTTCAAAGGTCTTGACCACCGTTCCCGTCACGCCATCGCCTCGATCAGGCATGGTCGCAGCAGCCACGCTCACGAAGAGCGTGAGGACTGAGAGGATGGATGCAACGCGAAGAAAACACGGGAACATGGGAATCATGATGGCTCCGGGGATCGACTCGTGCGTTACGGGCCGATGGCAACACAGACAGGAATCTCGAGCGAGGGCGAGTCGGGGTGTCCGGTATCAAATACGATCCGGCCGGCAGGACCTTGTTCCGAACAGAGATGATTGACAGGGCGGCTGCCAGGGCGGATTACCAGATCGATTGGAAATCGCACGACGCCTCCGGTGCCAATAGCAGCCCCGGGGCCCACAGTCACCTCGAGCGACTCGGGGACAACCTCGCGAAGAACGGGGCTCACAAGATCGCGGTGCGGCCCCTTCGCCATGAGGAACACCCGCCGTCGGAAGCCTGATTTTCCCGAAACGGTGCCGAGCACGAGGCGTTGGCCCGACGTATCCCACCCTGGACCCGCAATCACCAGATCGCCTCCAACCATTCCCTCGAGTGGCACATCGGCCACGACTTCATCGGGCATCGAGAACCGGACGGTAACCGTCCGTCGGAGCGGCCCAATGGGCAGGCCGGGGTTGATCTCGACCTGAATACGGAAACCACCGGTCGCCGCAGGCTCGGCGGCGATTTCGTCGGTCGACAACGGGGCCGTCGTGACAGCAAAGAATCGCTCGGCGTCTGGGCCATCGACCGCGATATCGTTCACCTCCGGTTGGATTTCCCCGTAGGTGTAGATGGTGGTCGATGCCACTCGGCTCGCCGATGTGGCAAGCTGGTTGACAGCGATGGATTCGGGCACCGCCCGCCATGTGGGTACCACCGTGCCCTCCACGGCGAAAACGATCTCCGGACGCCGTGGATCATCGGTATTCACCGTCACCTGCTGGCGAAAGGGTCCGCCGGGTGGCTTGCCCTGCCATGTCACGGTGACCACCGTGCTGTCGCCGGGCGGCACGACCTTGCTTGCATCTGGAACGCCCCCTTCCGCCGCCTCGAAATCACTCACGGTGCAGCTACAGCTTGAAGTACCTCGCGTGAGCGTGAGGGGCCGCCCGCCCGTATTGCGAATCTCGAATCGATGGGTGCCGGTGCTCCCCGTGCCGACCGTTCCAAACTCATGGGTCGTTTCGATCGTCTCGGCCCGGGGTGCATCGGCGGGAACGGACGCTGGAATCGGCACCAGCTCCCCCATCTGCCATGGCACGAGAACGGCCTGAAGACCGACACCGCCGGCCCCAACCATGCCGCCAACAACGGCCGCAACAACCGTCACCGCCCATGCTGAAGGAGCCCTTGCCGCCATATCGAAGCCGATCCTCACGTCCGGGACATACACTCATGAAAGTGTATCGCCCGGCGAATCGTTGGCCTGAAAAACAGGCCAATTCAAGGCCTGGAGCCTGCAGACTGGGATGCGGCGGCGTCAAAATCCGCCAAGTTCGCCCAGTCGGGCAACTCAATCAGCGATTCAGCAAGTGTCCATACGCTAGCACGGAGGCCGGAATCAAGGTCGTCGTAGAGCGGCAAGGTCTCGATGGCGACCAGCCGCTCACCGTCGTCCTGCTGAACAGCCACCGCGACCGGCGCGCTCCCAGCCGTGACATCGTCTGTTCCTGGCCCGCCTCCAAGACGCCCGGCAAGCCAGACCACGGCCCACGAAGCCACGATGAGAGCAGCGACGCCACCTCCAGAACGAGCGAGAATTCGGACCGAGGCTGGAGGCGATGCCTTCCGCCGGAGCCGTTCCGTATTCGGCCCCGAAGCAACCTCACACACGATTCGGTCCATGAGCCGTTCATGGAATGTCGCTGAGAAAGGCGGCCTCGTGGCGAGCGCATCCCGCTCGAGCGCGCTTTGAACGGCAGCCGATGGACCGCCCCGATCTCGATTCGACTTCATCATGTCTTCTCCTTAGTCAACCAAGTGATGCAGATGGGCCGCGAGCCTGCGCCGCGCGCGAAAAAGCGAAACCTTTACCGATGATTCGGCCATCGCGAGGACCGTTCCAATTTCCGCGAGCGACTTAGCCTCCACGTACCGCAGCCAGACGGCGGTGAACTGCCGCTCGGAGAGCGTGGTGGCGGCGACATCCCAGAGCCTGCCAAAACGCTCCTCTGTGATCGCCGACTCGCACGGGTCGGGCGAGGTCGCAGCCTCCGTCGCCGACACGGTTTCACGGACTCGTCTTCGCCGTGTGGCTCGCACGTGGTTGAGGCAGGCATGCCGCGCGATCGTAAAGAGCCACGTGGAGAATGCCCAGCGGTCGTCGTAGGTGGCGATCGATCGCCAGGCCCGCACAAGCGCTTCCTGTGCAAGATCGTCGGCCTCTCCGCCGTTTGACCCGACACGGCTCCGCACATAATGGACGATCCGAACCTGGTACCGGGTAGCCAGCGTGGCAAAGCTCTCGATGCATCCCGACGCCGCCCGGCGGGCAAGCTCCGCGTCATCGAGATCTCCATCGAGTTCCATCGCTACGAGTCTACCGGCGAGGAAGGACATCGGTTCACGACACAGGATCCTTCGAGTCCCTGTGTCCACTCACAATCGGGTCTTCCGCGAGGGGTTGCCCGTGTCATGGAATCGGCGGTCGAGACAAGCGAAGCCATGGATGCGAAGTTGGCGACAAAACCTTCCCAAACGCTCCGACGCCGGATGCGTCGCTCACTTCCGGGCGGAGGCCCGGCAAGGCCGGCGGGGGCATGGATGCCCCGCCGGCCGTGTAATCAGAACTCGTCGTCGCGAAACGGCTTTTCGGCCTTCGGTGAAGACTTCTTCTCTGGCTTCTTTGCAGCCGCATCCTTCTTGCCACTGTCCTTGTGGCCCCACTGCTGCCTTCGCTGCTCCATCTTGGCCTCGATCTTGGCCTCGATCTTGTCGGCGACCTTTTCGGTCACCTTCCAAACATCCTTGGCATCGGCATCCCACGAAATGAGACAGGTGTCACCTCGGGTCACTGTTTCGAGGCCCGACACGAGCTTCATCACATCGGCCTCCGTGGCGAAGCTCAGCGAGGCGAGTGCCACGAGCCCTTCGGTCACGGCCTTTGCCTGCGTTGCCGCTTCCGATGACTTCATTTCCAGCTTGGCTCGGTAGAACGACGTTCCGTCGCTTTCACCCATCGCCACGCGAAAGCCCTTGGCTTCCTTGAGCACGGGGCACTTCGTCTCTGGATTCACTGCGGAGGCCCGGCCAACGAGGATCGACCCCGGGAGCACTCGGCCTGCGAGTGGGCTCTTTTCGTTGATGCTGTCACGCTTGCCGTCAAGCACGTCGAGGGCCATCTCGACCTGCTCTCTCGTGCGGGCAAACACCATCGTGGAGTCGTCGTAGAACGTTCCCACGACGGGCTTCCCTTCCGACTGCCGCCAGCCCTTATGCGTCCAGGCGTGGAGCGCGTAGCCGCGGTACTCCATGGTTTGATGCCCCGGGGCCTTGGCAACCATGGCCTCGAGCTTCTTCCGATCGGCGTTGGCGTGCACGATCATCACAGCGTTGTGCTTGTCGGTATCGAGACCGTACACAGTGACACCGTGGATATCCTTGCGAATATCCATGCCGGTGGCGGCCGCCCCCATCGCCATGAACCCTTCGAGCTGGGGATGCTTTTTCATCACCCTCGCCTGCATCTGTTCGACGACCATCGACCCACGGATCGCATCACCATCAAGATGCATGAGCCAAACGGCCTTGGCAGGCACATGACCCGTGTCGAGCGGTGCGGCGTTTGCGGCGATTGCGAATGATGCCGCGGCGAATGCGAGCGACAGGCATGTGAGAAAACGTGGGGTCTTCACGGCGTATCTCCTGGAAAGATGGGGACGGTCGACGAAGGAATCGAGAGACCGTCGGGGTCCGAAGTCAGTGATATGGTGTCTACACCGCCGACCCGTCGGTGGTTACCGTCATGTTTCACCGTGGTTTTCGAGGCTTCTCCGGGCACTTCCCGAACCAGCCTGGGCACGGCATAGCCGGGGAGTGTATCCCGCAGCGTTTGATGGAGAGTGGTAGCCACAGGCTCCGGCACGTCAAAATGGGCTGCCCCGCGGACGCGGTCGAGGAGGTGGAGATAGTACGGCACGACACCAATCTCCACGAGCCTCTCCGAAAGCTCGCGAAGCACCGCCACCGAGTCGTTGACTCCCGCCAAGAGGACTGATTGGTTGAGCACCATCGCGGGAAGCGTCGTGAGCTTTCGAACGGCAGCGGCTACGTCGTCGTCGAGCTCGGCCGGATGGTTGGCATGGATGACGATCACCGTCGTCAGCCGTGACGATCCAAGCGCCGCGAACAAGCCATCGTCCACACGGCTCGGCAGCACGACAGGCAGCCGGGTGTGGATCCTAACGCGGCGCACATGCGGGATCGTATCGAGGCTGGCGATGATCCTCGCGAGGGTCGCGTCGTCGGCCAGGAGCGGATCGCCGCCGGAGAGAATGATCTCCGTGAGCGACGTATCGGCCGCGATGGCATCGATCGCTGCCTCCACCCCCTGCCGCGTCGCGCCGCTTGTGGCATACGGAAACTCTCGTCGAAAGCAGTAGCGGCAGTTGACGGCGCAGCCCCCGGTCACGAGCAGAAGCGCGCGGCCTGCATACTTGTGAACCAGCCCCGGCGCCGTGAGGAACAACCGCTCGTCGAGCGGGTCGGCCGTGTAGCCGGCAGTCCCGCGGGCCTCCGCTGCCTGCGGGATCACCTGAAGCAAAAGGGGGTCTCGCGGATCACCATGCCGCATGCGTGAGGCGAAGGCCCGCGGCACGAGAAAAGGGAAGCCTTCGGTCGAGGCGGCCGCCACGGCAGCGAGGTCGTGATCGAGCCCGAGAAAGTGGCAGAGTTCGGCTGGATCGCGGAAGGCCTCGGCGAGATCCTGCTGCCAGAGGGACCGCCGTGAAGGCCCTTGGCCAGCCGCGTGCTGCGACTCACTCACCATGGTTCGAATGCTCGTGGCCACGCGATCCCGTCCCTGTCACGCCTGCCGCGGCCGCGGCGTTGACATTTCCTGCCAACATGGCGACCCTTTGGGGCTTCCGATTCAGCCGCCCGCGAGGGCCTGCCGCCCATCTCCGAGGGACTCTGACCGTGGCATCCTACAACACGAGCGAATTCAAGAAGGGCCTCAAGGTCCAGATCGACGGCGACCCCTACATCCTGATCGAGTGCAACTTCGTGAAGCCGGGCAAGGGGCAGGCGCTCTACAAGTGCAAGCTGCGAAACCTCCTGCGGGGCACCGTGCTCGATCGCACCTACAAGAGCGGCGACTCGCTCGACGCCGCCGACATCTCGTCGATCGAGGCCCAGTACCTCTACAAGCAGGGGGAGGCCTTCGTCTTCATGGATAACGAGAACTACGAGCAGTACGAGCTCTCCAAAGAGCAAGTCGATGATGCCTGGAAGTGGATCAAGGAAGGCACTGTCTGCTCGATGCTCCTCTACAACGGCAACCCGATCTCGATGGAAGCGCCGAACCACATGCTCCTCAAGGTCGAGTATGCCGAGCCGGCCGTGCGCGGAAACACCGCCACGAATCTCCAAAAGCCTGTGAAACTCGAGACCGGCGCTGAAGTGATCGTGCCCGCCTTCATCGAACAGGGCGACACCATCAAGGTCGACACCCGCACCGGTGACTACCTCGAACGCGTCAAAGTGTAGGGTCAGTACGACCTCGCCAAGACGCTGCGACGGGAGACGCGCTGGCCGGTCACGATGCAGGTGCCGGGTTCGTCGGGGCCATCGATCGGAATGCAGCGGACGGTGACCTTGAGCGGATCGAACAGCGCTGCGATGGCCGGGTCGTCCGCCACGTGAACCCATGCAAAGCCTGCGTCGTCTTTGGCGAAGTAGTCGGTCACCTCGGTGGCGGAACCAAGCGTCACCGTGTGGGCGTCGCGGAACGCGGCGGCGCGCTCGAAGAGCCCACGCTGGATCTCGTCGAGAATGACCGGGAGCCGCGCCGGCAGCTCTGCGAGCGGAACCGCTTCCCTCTCCTTCACGCCACGATCACGGCGGCACACACTCGCGGCACCCGCCGCAAGATCCCGCGGGCCGATCTCGATCCGCACCGGCACCCCCTGCTTGATGTGGTGCCAGACCTTGTCACCGCCGCGGATGTCGCGGGTATCGGTCTTCACACGAATCGGACCGCCCGCATACGCCGTAGAGGCCAACGCGGCGGCGAGTGTTTGGCATGCCGCGAGCACCGTCGTGCGTTCCTCGTCGGTTCGCGCGATCGGCAGGATCACGGCATGTTCCGGCGCGATCCGGGGAGGCAGCACGAGGCCATCGTCGTCGGAGTGCGTCATGATCACGGCACCGATGAGACGCGTCGATACACCCCACGAGGTGGTCCAACAAAACTCCTCGACGCCCGTTGGCCCCGCAAACTTGATGTTTTGCCCCTTCGCGAAGTTCTGGCCGAGGAAGTGCGACGTGCCGGCCTGAAGGGCCTTGCCATCCTGCATCATTGCCTCGATCGAGAGCGTGTCGACGGCACCGGGGAAGCGTTCACCCGCCGGCTTGGGGCCCTTGATCACCGGGATGGCAAGATCCCGTTCGGCAAACGTGGCATAGACCTCGAGCATCCGCCGGGTCTCTTCCTCAGCTTCCTCACGGGTGGCGTGGGCCGTGTGTCCCTCCTGCCAGAGAAACTCAGCCGTTCGCAGAAACACCCGCGGCCGCATCTCCCATCGCACGACATTCGCCCACTGGTTGATGAGCACCGGCAGGTCACGCCATGACTGGATCCACTTCGCATACATCGCCCCGATGATCGTTTCACTCGTTGGCCGCACGACGAGCGGCTCCTCGAGCTTGCCCGTGGGGATCAGCTTGCCGTCGGGGCCAAGCTCCAGGCGATGGTGCGTGACGACGGCGCATTCCTTCGCGAAGCCCTCGACATGCTTGGCCTCTTGTTCGAGATACGACAGCGGAATGAAGAGCGGGAAGTAGGCGTTGACATGCCCCGTCTCTTTGAACATGCGGTCGAGGATCGCCTGCATCCGCTCCCACATGGCATACCCATGGGGCTTGATGACCATGCAGCCGCGGACGGGTGATGGCTCGGCCAGATCGGCCGCCCGCACCACCTGCTGGTACCACTCCGGATAGTCTTCGGCGCGGGTCGGACTGATGGCGTTGGCGGGCATCGGGCGGTCTGCTCCTTCATGGGAACTCGGATTGTAGCCGTGCCTCGCCGGTTTGTGGGATCACCTCGGCCGCCCGTACACTCTCCCTCGATGACGCGACGCTTGATCTCGGAACTGCCGCCCCAGACAAAGATCGATCAGGTCTTCCGGGCGACGCACAAACAGTTGCGGCCCAACCGGAGCGGCCAGCTCTATCTTCAGGTGGAGCTGTCTGACAAGAGCGGCATCATCACGGGCCGGCTCTGGAATGCCTCCGATGCCGACTACGGATCGTTCTCAGACGGCGACTATGTTCGCGTCGAGGGGCACACGCAGCTCTTCTCAGGCAACGTGCAAGTCATCATTTCCTTGATCGAGCGGGCTGATCCCGGGACGGTCGACGAACGGGAGTTTCACGTGCTCTCATCGACCGACATCGAACAGTTGCTCGCTGAGCTCCGGGGCCTCCTTGCTGGGCTGCGGCCACCGCTCGCGGCCCTCGTCACGGAGATTCTCGACGACGACGCACTCATGAACCTCGTGGCCCGCACGCCTGCCGGCATCAAGCATCATCACGCGTATGCCGGCGGCCTGCTCGATCATGTCGTCAATCTCATGCGGCTGGCCGATCTCATCGCGCCGCTCTATCCCGACATGGATCGCGACCTCCTGCTCGTGGGCGTGCTCGTTCACGACATCGGCAAGATCGAGGAGCTCGAAAGCGAGAAGGGCTTTTCCTACACCGACTCGGGCCAGCTCCTCGGGCACATCCTCCTCGGGCTCGAGATCGTGGACGCCAAGATCCAGGCTGTCGAGCGGCGCACGGGCACACCCTTCGACGCCGAGACGGCCCTCCGCGTCAAGCACATGATCGCCAGCCACCACGGCTCGTATGAGTTTGGTGCGCCCAGGCTCCCGATGACACTCGAGGCGGTGGCCCTCCATCATCTCGACCATCTTGATGCCAAGATGGCCGGCACGATCCAGCTCCTACGGGGCGAAGCTTCGCTCGACGACGGATGGACGCAGTACCAGCAGGCGCTGGGGCGGAAGTTCTTCCGAGGCCGCGGCCAATGAGTCCAAAGCATCCCAAACAACCCGCGCACTCAAAGCAGCCCACGCACTCGAAGGGTCTGAAGCGATCCCCATCGAACAAGCAGCCGAAGCCCCAGCCGAACGGTGCCCGCAGCGGACGTGCCAGTGGCATCGTGGGCGTGTTTCGTCGGGCTGCCGGCGGCTACGGATTTGTGCGGCCCGAAGGGGCGCTGCCCGGTGACCGCTCGGGCGATATTCACGTCACGTCAGCGGCAAGCATCGATGCGGCCAGCGGCGACACCGTCCGTGTGCGACTCGCGGCGAGTCGTGATGCCCGCCGCCCCGGCCTCTCGGGCGAGATCGTGGAGGTCGTCAGCCGGCGCACGACCCGCTTCGTGGGCTCCTACTTCGAGCGGTCGAATGTCGGCTGGGTGCAGGTAGACGGCACTGGATTCGCGCGGCCCGTGTCGGTCGGAGACCCTGGCGCCAAGGGTGTTCACGAAGGCGACAAGGTGGTCGTGGAGATGGTGCAGTTCCCCACCCATCTTCGTGATGGCGAGGGCGTCATCGTGGAGGTGCTCGGGAAGCCGGAGGATGTTGGCGTCGATACCCAGACGGTCATCCACGAGTTTGCGCTGCCAGGCGAGTTTCCCCAGGCCGTGCTTGAGGATGCCCGCCGGCAGGCTGCTCGGTTTGACGAGACCGTGCCGGCCAGCCGCCGTGACCTCACGGATATCAGGGATCATGCCATTATCACGATCGACCCTGTCGATGCCCGCGACTTCGACGATGCGATCTCGCTCGAACGCCAGGAGCGGGGCCACTGGCTGCTCGGTGTTCATATTGCCGACGTCTCGCATTTTGTTCGCACGGGCTCGCCCCTCGATCAGGAGGCCCGGGCCCGCGGCACGAGCGTCTATCTACCAGACCGCGTGATCCCGATGATCCCGGAAGTCGTGTCGAACAATCTCGCGAGCCTCCAGCCGGGCAAGGTTCGTTACGCCAAGACATGCTGGATCGAGTTTTCCCCTGACGGTGTGCCGGTGCATTCGTTTGTCGAGTCGTCAGCGATCAAGAGCTGCCGGCGGTTCACGTATGAAGAGGTGGATGTCTTTCTCGCAGACCCGAAGACGCACGCGGTCGAGATGACGTCGGCTGTGCGACAGTTGCTCGGCCAGATGCGAGACCTCGCGAGAATCCTGAGGCGCCGACGGTTCACCCGTGGCTCTCTCCAGCTTGAAAAGCCCGAGGTGAAGATCGACCTCGATCGGGACGGTCGCGTGGCTGGTGCCCATGTGGTCGAGAACACCGAGAGCCACCAGATCATCGAGGACTTCATGCTCGCGGCCAACGAGGCCGTCGCCAGGGCGCTTGCCGCCGCTGGCGCAGGGTTCCTGCGACGAATCCATCCCTCACCCGACATGCGGAAGCTCCGCCAGCTCACGGAATTTGCCACCGAACTGGGCTTCGAGGTCGACTCACTCGAGAGCCGCTTCGAGATCCAGCGACTCCTCGACATGGCCCGCGGTCGCCCGGAGGAACACGCCGTTCACTACGCGGTGCTCCGGAGCCTCACCCGGGCCGCCTACGGACCGCAGGACGAGGGGCACTACGCGCTCGCAAGCGACTGCTACTGCCACTTCACCTCACCGATCCGCCGCTATCCAGACCTCACGATTCACCGCGCCCTCGAGTCGCTCGCCGCGGGGAAAAAGCCACCTGCCGACGGGCTCCTCCAGCTCGGTCAGGATTGCTCAGACCTCGAGCGGCGGGCTGAGTCGGCCGAGCGGGAGCTTGTGAAGCTCAAGCTCCTGCTCTTCATGTCGTCCCGCATTGGCCATGAGATGGACGCAGTGGTGACGGGCGTGGAGGCCTTCGGCATCTTCGTGCAGGGGCTCGCGCTTCCGGCGGAAGGTCTTGTGACGCTCGACTCACTCCCCGAGGACACCTACCGCTACGACCGCGCGAGCCACACGCTTGCGGGCCGCCGTGCGGGTCAGAGCTACCGGCTCGGTGACCGTGTTCGCGTGGCGGTCGATCGGGTTGATCTCGATCGCCGCACGCTGAACTTCCGGCTCGTAGACGGCCACGTTCGCCGTGCCAAGCGACCCCCGAAGCCACAAAAGCCCCAAAAGCGATCCAAGCCACACTCCAAGGGCCGCGATCGTGCTTCGGCACCGCCGTCGCGGCCCACCAAGAAGCGGACCGGCAAGCGGTCCAAGCGTCTCTAGAAAACCCACTCGAAAACCCACAAGGGCCTCGTCCGGATTTCCAGCATGCCAGACACGCTTCTCGAAACACCCCTCTGTTCCTGGCACAGCGCGCACGGCGGCAGGATGGTCGATTTCGCCGGCTGGCAAATGCCGGTGCAATACGCTTCGATCGTCGAAGAACACCTCGCCACGCGTCAGGCGGCCGGGCTCTTTGATGTGTCGCACATGGGCCGGCTGTCGGTCAGAGGCCCATCAGCGCTTTCATGGCTCGAGTCACTCCTCACGAGGCGGGTGGCCGATCTTGCTGTCGGGCAGGTCCGCTACACGCTCGTCACAAGTGACGAAGGGCCGGGGGGGGTGAGCATTCTCGACGACGCTCTTGTTGCCCGCGACTCCGATGCTACCGACGGCACGCCTCGACTCTCCCTCGTCGTCAACGCCAGTAACCGCAGCCGCGTCGTCACCTGGCTCGAGAGCCGCCTCCCGAACGCGGGCGTCACGCTCACCGACCACACGCTCGAGACGGCCATGATCGCCGCGCAAGGCCCGCGAGCCATCGAGATCGTGACGGGCCTCTGCTCGGCGGAGGACGCCGAGCGGATCATGAGCCTCAAGAACTACCGCAGCACTTCGGCGACCGTTGCCCGTCGCTCCGCCGCTGTCAGCCGCACCGGCTACACCGGCGAGGATGGCGTGGAGCTTGTCGTGGCCACGGCCGATGCGGTGCCCGTGTGGGAAGCCATCCATGCGGCGGGGTCGCCCCATGGCCTAACAGCCTGCGGTCTCGGTGCCCGCGACACGCTTCGCCTCGAGGCGGGCATGCCGCTCTACGGCCACGAGCTTGCGGCCAAGAGCGACCCGTTTGCCATCGGCCTCGGCTTTGCTGTGAACCTTGCGGCGGTCAATGGCTCCCCGCGAAGCTTCCCTGGGGCAGCGGCAATGCGGCTGATGGAAGCCGCGATGCCAGACAAGGTTCGCGTGGGGCTTGTCTTCGACGGCAAGCGAGCCGCCCGCGAGGGGGCCGCCGTCGTGCTGCCCGGCGACGTTGCCACGACCGTCGGCACCGTCTCGAGCGGAAGTTACTGTCCCACGCTCGGCACCGCAGCGGCGATGGCGCTTGTCGATCGATCGGTTGCCGCCGAGGGAACGCCCCTCGACGTGCTCATTCGCGAGCGTCCCTGCCCAGCTCGTGTCACCCCCCTGCCCTTCTACCGTCGGGGAGCGACACGATCCTGACGCGATCGGCTATCCTTCCGCCGGAGGAAGGGCCGTCACGTCGCGGTCCCCCACTGCACACCATCCCCCGGAGCCCGTAATGGCCACGCCAAAGTTCGCCAAGACGCACGAATGGATTCGCCTCGAAGACGACGGCCTCGCCACGGTCGGCATCTCCTCCTATGCCGTAGAGGCGCTCACCGATCTTGTCTTCATGCAGCTTCCGAAGGTAGGCCGCCAGGTGAAGGCAGGCGAGTCGATCGGCGAGATCGAGAGCGTCAAGGCGGTGAGCGACTTCTATGCGCCGGTGTCAGGCGAAGTAGTGGAGGTCAACGCCTCGCTTCCCAATCAGCTCGAGACGCTCGGAAACGATCCGTATGGAAGCGGATGGCTCGTACGGATTCGCCCCGCGGACCCTGCCGAGATCGATGCCTTGCTTGACCAGGCGGCCTACGACGCACTCGTGAAGAGTCAGGCCCATTGAGGCAGCGCCTGCCTGCCGTGCCCTTGTACGTTGCACCCTGAGGCCACCGCGTTGAGCGATCTTCTTGTGTGGCGAGATGAGCCCGCCGATGGGCACGCCAACATGGCGGCGGATGAGGTGCTTGCCTCAGAAGCGGTGCGACAGAACCGACCGCTCGTGCGGTTCTACCGATGGAGCCAGATGACCATTTCGCTCGGTGGATTCCAGTTGATCGCGGACGCCGAGGCCGAGCCTGCCATCGCCTTGATGCCGCTTGTCCGTCGGCCGAGTGGAGGCGGGGCGATCGTACACGGCAGCGATCTCACCTACGCCGTGGCGGTACCGCGAGACCACGCCCTGGGAGCCACGCCACAGGTACTCTACAACGCCTTCCACGAGTCGCTTGTCAGCACGCTGGAGGCTCACGGGATTCCCGCCATGCTTCATCCAGGCCGAGGCCCCCAGGCCCGCGATGAAGGCAGGCTCTTCTGTTTCGATCGCCGAGCCCAGGGAGACCTCATTGTTCCCGGCCCATCAGCCGATGGCCACAAGCTCCTCGGAAGCGCCCAGCGCCGACTCAAAGCCGCGGTCCTCCAGCATGGCAGCCTCCTGCTCGAGACCCCCCGACAGGTCGCCTCAGCGGCGGCTCACCAAGGCCTCTTTGAGCTTTTTCCCGGCGTCAGCGGCTGGACTGATGAGACAATCGTTGGCGAGTGGCTCGATCGTCTCGGCGAGGCGACGGGGCTTGAGCCTCGCATGGTCGTGGGGGGGTTTTCGGCGGCATACGAGGCCGATGTGGCGGCTGCGACGGCACGGTTCCAGGCCCCAGCATGGCTGCGCCGTCGCTAGCGGCTGTTCTCCTAGGCGGGTACCCACGGCCAAGATCGACTTGTTACACTCGGTTGAGTCGTCTACCGTCTCCCCTTTTCACCCCCCTCGGGTCGTATCCTTCGCCCCAGGTTCCGGATCATGGTCACGAAACTGATCGTCGCCTCCGGCAAGAGCGCCGGCCGCAGCATTTCGCTCAAGCGGAGCAAGCTCGTCATCGGCCGGGCCGAGGAATGCGACGTGCGGCCGCTCAGCGAGGAGGTCAGCAGACGGCACTGCGCCGTGTTCGTCGGCCCCTCGGATCTCTGGGTCGAGGATCTCAAGAGCCGCAACGGAACGTTTGTCAACGGAAAACGAATCGACGCAGAAACCCGAATCAAGCTGGCGGACGGCGACACGATTCGCGTGGGGTCGCTCGAACTGCGAGTGGCGAGCCAAACGGCCGCGGGCCCAGGCGAGTCGGAATCGACGGTTTCGAAATGGCTCGGTGACAGCAGCATCATAACGGGATCCGATGCGACGGCATCGTCATCCTCTGCGGACGTCGGGCAGTCAGAAAACACGACGCCTCCGATGTCGACGTCGATGATTGCCCTCCAGAAGGTGAAGGAGGCCCAGGAGGCCGCGGAGAAGTCGGGGATCTATCCCACGGTCCCTACGAAGAAGACCGACTCCTCGCGGGATGCGGCGGCGGAAGCCCTCAAAAAGTTTTTTGACAGGAAGTAGCGACCGCCTGGGAGGCCTGGCGGGATTGTGCGGGCCGGCCGATCGTTTTTTTCGCCCATCTTTCGCCGTTCGGCACCGCTTGCCCTGCCGGCATCGGTCATGCTTCCGGCAGAGTTTGACACGCGGACCGATGGCCGGAAGCTGCGTGAAACGCCCAGGAGATCCTCACCGATGACTGTTGCCGCCAAGCCCCCCCGCACTGCCCGCCGTTCGAGCCCTGCCGACCGTGGCACCACCCGCCATGGTCGCCGCCGCCTGATCGATCCAACCACGTGCGAGCGGGACTACCAGCCCGAGGAAGTCGAGTTCATGCAGGCTCTCGAACAGTACAAACGGACCAGCGGCCGAATGTTCCCTACGTGCAGCGAAATCCTCGAGGTTTTCAAGTCACTCGGATACCGCCGAGAGACCGCCTGAGGCCCGCTCCGGGGCAAAAGCCGGGGTTGTTGCGGACCGGTGAGTGGCGATACCCTCCCCGCCCCTCGTTCGGAACTCCGCCGCTTGATTCGCTCAGCCCTTTCCACGATTGCGGTCCTTGTCACCGCCGCCGGATGCGGCGGAATGGGCCGCAATGACTCGTCGCAGGGCGTGCAGCTCTACCAGCAGGGCAACTACCTCGGCGCCGTGAACCACTTCCAGCAGGCCCTCGCCCGCCAGCCCGGAAACCCAGACTGCTTCTACAACCTCGGTGCCACCTACCACCAACAGGCAAAGGTCTTCGGCAATGCCGCCGACCGCCAGGTAGCCGAGCAGTACTACCACCTCTGCCTGGCTCGAAACCCTGACCATGTCGCCTGCCAGCGGGCGCTGGCCGTACTCCTGGTCGAGGACGACCGCGGGCAGGAGGCGGTATCAAACCTTCAGCAATGGGCTGCGAGTCGACCAGGCAACCCACAGCCGCATATCGAGCTTGCCCGATTGGCCGAGGAGTATGGCGACCGCCGCGAGGCGGAAAACCAGCTCATTGATGCCCTGAAAATTGACCCCAACAATGCCCGCGCCCTGGTCGCGATAGGCCAGTTGCGGGAGGCAGCGGGTGACCCTGCCCAGGCTGTTGCAAACTACACGCGTTCGCTCGCGATCAATCCAGGCCAGCCGGCCGTCTCGGCGCGGGTGGCGGCGCTTCAGAGTGGCCAATCTGGGGGCGCCCGGACAGCCGCCCTGCCGCCTCCAACCACCGGGCAGGTTCCGGTGCAGGCGGCGGCAGCGGGCGGAGACTCGTCCTGGGGCCCCGGCCGTTGACCATCTGGTGGCGGCCCCCTATCCTGCCGGCTTGTTTTCCGGTTCCCGGTAATCCTCGATGGCCGACCGCGTTTACAACTTTTCCCCTGGTCCAGCCGTGCTCCCCATGCCGGTGCTGGAGCAAGCGCGGGATGAGATGCTTTCCCTGCCAGGCGTGGGGATGTCGGTTCTCGAGATCAGCCACCGAAGCCCGGCTTTTGACCAGATTCTCTCCGAGACGCTCGCGGACCTTCGCGACCTCCTTGCGATCGGCCCAGACCACGAGATCGTACTGCTCCAGGGGGGCGCCAGCCTTCAGTTCTCGATGGTGCCGATGAACCTGCTGCGGGGTCGGCCCGAAAAGGCCGACTACATCCTCACCGGCACGTGGGGCGCCACGGGAATCAAGGAAGCCAGACGCGAAGGGGCCGTGCATGTCGCCTGGGATGCCGCCGCGACAAGATACGATCGGCTTCCTTCGGCCGGCGAGATCGCACTCTCCCAGCAGCCTGCCTACGTCCACCTGACAAGCAACGAGACCATCCAAGGCGTGCAGTGGAAAGACCTGCCCGACGTCGGTGACGCCCCGCTCGTCTGCGACTGCTCCAGCGACTTCCTCTCGCGGCCGATCGACATTGCGAGGCACGGCCTCATCTACGCCTGCGCCCAGAAAAATGCTGGCATAGCAGGTGTCACCGCAGTCATCATCCGTCGGGACCTCCTCGAGCGATCCCGCGATGATCTTCCACGGATGCTCGACTATCGGACGTACGTGACCGAAGGGTCACGGCCCAACACGCCGCCGGTATTCGCGGTGTATGTGCTCGGGCTCGTCTGCCGCTGGCTCCGTGACGAGATCGGCGGCCTCACCGCGATGGCCGGTCATAACGCCACCAAGGCCAAGCTCCTCTATGACGTGCTCGACGCCTCGGACGGTTTTTATGTGGGGCACGCCCACCCAGACTGCCGCTCCGACATGAATGTCACCTTCCGGCTCACTGACGCGGACCTCGAGAAGGAGTTCCTCGCCACCGCAGCCGCGAAGGGCCTTGTCGATCTCAAGGGGCACCGTTCCGTGGGTGGCATGCGCGCGAGCATCTACAACGCCATGCCCATGGCTGGCGTGGAGGCCCTGCGGGACCACATGCTGGCCTTCATGCATTCGGCGGCCGGCAGCCGAGCCAACGCTGCAGGGTAGCAGCCTGCCGCGTGCTCCCCTCATGCTCGTCATGCTCGTCATGCCCCCTCATGCCCCACCTTATGGAGTTTCTTGATGCCTTCGATCATTGTTCTCGATACGCTCAGCCCTGACGGCCTGGCCGCCCTCGATGCTGCCGCGAAGCAGGGCGTCACCTATGAAGTCGTCACGGGTCTCAAGGGCGAACCGCTTCGCGAAGCCCTTGGCCGTCACGACGGCGCCATCTGCCGTAGTGGCGTGAAGATCACGCCCGAGTCGCTTGCAGGCAACACGCAGCTTCGCGCGATCGTGCGGGCGGGCGTGGGCACCGACAACATCGACAAGGATGCCGCCACTCGGGCTGGCATCGTCGTGATGAACACGCCCACCGGGAATACGGTGAGCACCGCGGAGCATGCCTTCGCACTCCTGCTCGGACTGTCGCGAAATCTCGCCGCCGCGGATGCAAGCCTCAAGGGCCATGCCTGGGATCGCAATAAGTTCATGGGCGTGCAGCTTGCCGGCAAGGTGCTCGGGGTCGTCGGCCTCGGCCGCATCGGGCAGGCCGTGGCCACCCGCGCCCGCGCCTTCGACATGCGGGTGTTGGGATTCGATCCCTTTCTCGCCCCGGACCGCGCGGCTGAGCTCGGGATCGAACTCCATGCCACGGTTCGCGACATGCTTCCCCATGTCGATTACCTCACCGTGCACACGCCGCTCACCGACGAGACGCGGCACCTCATCGGCATGAAGGAGCTTGAACTCCTGAAGCCTGGTGTGCGGCTGATCAACTGTGCCCGCGGCGGCATCTACGATGAGGCAGCGCTCGTGGCGGGTCTCGAGCGGGGCATCATCGCCGGTGTGGCGCTCGATGTCTTCGAGCAAGAACCATGTACCGAGAGCCCGCTCTTCGGCATGCCGCGAGTGCTCGTGACACCCCATCTCGGTGCGAGCACCGAGGAGGCCCAATCGCAGGTGGCCGTCGAAGGCGTCGATCTCCTTGTCGACTTTCTTACCAATGGAACGATCCGTCATTCGGTCAACGCGGCCCCGATCGATTGGGCGGCGCTCGAGGGCGTGCGAGGCTTCCTGGACCTTGCCTGGCGTCTGGGATTGCTCGTGAGCCAGATTGATGCCGGTCAGCCTCGCTCCTGCTCGATCGCATACCGTGGTGAAATCGCGGGCCGCAATACACGCCTCGTGACGGCCGCCTTTGCGGCGGGGTTACTCGAGAACGCGATCGAAGACGTGAACATCGTCAACGCCGAGGTACTCCGCCGGGATCGGGGCATCGACCTCGTCGAGCAGAGCCGCACTGATCCGGGTGCCTTTAGCTCGGTGGTCGCCGTTGATCTCGTGTCGGGCGACCGCGTGTACCGAGCCGCAGGCACGCTCTTCGGCCGATCGATGCCGCGGCTTGTGCAGCTCGAAGGGCACCGTCTTGAGGCCTATCTCGACGGCATCCTCCTTGTCTTTACCCACCAGGATGTGCCGGGCATCATCGGCCGGGTGGGCACGGCCTTTGGCGAGCTCGGCATCAATATTGCCCAGATGACGGTGGGACGTGCCGCACCTGGGGGCGACGCCATCGGGGTGTTGAACCTCGACCAGGCGCCGTCGCCCGAGGCCATCGCAGCCGTTCTGGCCTGCCCAGGCGTCCGATCCGCTCGGGTCGTCAAGCTCCCGCCGGCTGGCCAACTCCCACGATGGCTGGCAGGCTCGGCCCGGGCTGCTGCTGGCTGAAGCCTCGGCCACACAACGCGTTTGTTGCCTGAAGCGGGCCTTGTGGGCTACCCCAGATCGCCCTGTCGTGGGCTCAAGACTCGGCCAGGAAAAGCGTTCCTGTGAAAGATCGGGAATAATGCATGCCTTCGTTCTGGAACTCGACTCCGGCAGTGCATCGGCTCCGCCAGGCGATTGCCAGGGCTCTCGGACTCTCGCCATGCCCACGCCATCCAGCTCTCCCAATAGTGATGTCTTCGACCGATGGGTATCCGAACATGCCTCCGTGCTCTACCGCGTGGCCTTTCGCCAGATCGGCAATCGCCACGATGCCGAAGACGTCGTGCAGGATGCCTTCCGATCAGCCTGGTTGAGCCGACACCTCTTCGACTCCTCCCGCAGCGAGCGAGCGTGGCTCTTGACCATTCTCAAGCGACGGGCAAGCGATCACTGGCGAAAACACCAGCGGAAGGAAGTGACGGGAGGCAGTGCCATGCAGCCGCCGGCACGCGACGATGCCGACCCGTTCGAAGACGAACTCTCGATCGCCATGCAAAACGCGCTTGGTCACCTCCCGGTGGATTTGAAGGACACGCTGCTGTTGGTCGTGGTCGGCGAGCTCACCCATCAGGAAGCTGCCGACGTGCTCGGTATCCCAATTGGCACGGTGCTGTCGCGTGTGAGCCGCGCCCGCAGTCGCCTCCGCGAGCAGTTGCTCTCGACAGCGTCTACCACGACGACCCGCGCTGCCACGTCGGTGGCTGGAGGACCGTCTCGCCATGAATGACGATCAAAGGATCGACAAGACGCTCCGTCGCGTACCGTTACCACATGACCTCGAGCCACGGCTCGCGCCAGAGGCGCTCTTCGATGATGCGGCGATCGATCGACTCCTGGCATCGGTCTCCGTGCCCGATGGGCTCACGGAGCGATTGCGGGCAGCCGGGCATGAATCCGCAGGTCGCCCGGGCAACGGAGCCATCGATCTTTCCCGATTTGCCACCGACTCGGTGCGAGGAAACCCGACGGGCAGGCTGCCCTCGGTGCGGCCTGCGCGACGCGAGCGCCGGATGAGTCTTGCCGCCCTCGGCCGCGACATCGTGTCGGTTGCCACAGCCTTGGGTCTTGTGGGCATCCTCACGGTGGCTGGCATCGAGTTTTCGCGACAGTTGGAAGGCACCCCTGCGGGACCTCGAACCATCACCCGACTCGACTTCGACGATTCGTTCGACGCCACGGCCGATGACCTGCCCCTTCGGGTCGCGGTTCCCGAATACCCGTGGGGCCTTCCCGACACGGCGCCAGTTCCGGCGATCGTAGGAAATCCCGATGACCCGCGTGGCGAAGGGCCATCTCCGGCCGCCGGTGATGGCGGCCCGCCGCGGCTGGTGAAAGAACCCCGTGTGCCCAGCCGGGCTGTGGATGAGGCCATGGCCGCCGACAAGCTCCAACCGGGCACCCCGTTGACCGTACGGGGGGCTTCCGTTTTTCGCGAGGCCGACGGGCGGCTTGTCGGCCCCCACGCCCTTGCGACGGTCGAGGCCCCCGGCGTGGTGAGGCGGCGTGTGCCGCGGGTTCGCGGCTACGACCTCGCCTTCGAAATGACCACAGGTGAACAGCCCTTTGTAGACCCTGCGGCCGATCCTTCGCTCGCCGTGGACCACCCGCCGCTCTCGCTTCGCGTGGATGGATTCGAGGTGCTGACGGCCATGGATCGCAGCCCGCTCGCGCGAATCCGCGCGGAGGATGTGCTCGCCGCCATCCCGACTCCGGCCCGCACCTCGGCAAAGGCATCGCCCCGGCTCACCATCCACGAAGTTCGCGGCCTCCGGTCGATCGCGGGCATGCCGACCGTGCTCGTCGAAGTGGCGGCATCGGCCGGCTCCATTCGCGATGC
>JBGTGN010000034.1:0-4284 GCA_041746715.1 Pirellulales bacterium
TTCACTCGGAGAAATCTCTGCTTCGCCATCCTGGCTCCGCAAAGATTTCTACGCCGGCTCCATGACCCAGGCGACGCTGAGCTCCCTGCCCTCGCTGGTCAAACTGGGAACACGAGGGGCCCTCCTGAGCAATCCGTCATCCGGCTCGGGGTTGCCCGTGTCGTGGAGCCGGCGTAGGAAACAAGCTTGAACCCAGGGATGCCGCGCCGGCCGATTAAAAGCCCCTCGCGCGAGCGTGGGGATCGTGAAACGGTGGGCGTTCCAGCCCGACCGCGATGGCAGCATCCAGTGCGTCACCATCCCACGGCTGATCGCCGTGGGCTTTTATGGGGAGCTTTCCCTCCTTGGAAGACGAAGGGTGGGGACTACATGAACGCGTCGGAGGTTTCGGCGGAGGCGGGGCCGTATTTGAGCGGGGCCATCGTGAAGCTCGCCCGCCCCTGGCTCACGCTCCGTACGGCTTGTGAGTAGCCAAACATGGCAGCGAGCGGGGCCTCGGCGGTGAGTACCGTCGCGCCGCCGCGAAGCTCGGTGGCGGTGATCATGGCCCTCCGTTGCTGGAGGTCGTTGATCACGTCGCCGAGGTGCTCCTCCGGCACCGTCACTTCAACTCTCATGATCGGTTCGAGGAGAACCGTGCCCGATGCCTCGAGCAGTCGCTCGATTGCATCGGCCGCGGCGATGCGGATCGCGACATCCCCAGGAGGTGGCTCTGGGATCGGGCTTTCGAGCACCACGATTCGCACTCCCCAGAGCGGGCAGCCCTTGAGACCACCTCGCTCGGCGCTCTCCCGGACCGCCTCGGTCATCGTGGCGGCGATCTCCGCGAGCGAGTCGCTCTCGGGGAACCAGCCTTGCTCGACCGTCACGGGGCCCTGGGTATCGTTCGGCTCGCCGCGGATGGTCACCGTGGCAACCAGCGTCTGGCCAGCCACCTGGCGATTGGACTCACCCGCCACGGTCGCGGCGCGGTCGAGCGTCTCCTTGTAACTCACCCGCGGCTTATGCACACGGCACTTAAGATTGAAGTCGCGTTCGAGTCGGTGCCGGATCACTTCAAGATGAAGTTCGCCCATGCCTGAAATGATTGTCTGACCCGTTTCCTCGCTCTCGATCGCGCGGAACGTGGGGTCTTGCCGCTTCATCATCTCGAGCGTGTCGGCGAGTTTTTTTCGCTCGAGGCTCGTCTCCGGCTCGATCGCCATCGAGATCACCGTCTCGGGGAACGTGATCGTCTCGAGGAGGATGGGCGAGGCGGCGTCGCAGAGCGTGTCGCCAGTAACACTCAACCGCGGGCCAATGATTCCCACGATGTCCCCTGCCCTGGCCTCGGGCACCTGCTCTCGGCGATCAGCCTGCACATGCCAGAGCTGGGCGATGTTTTCCTTCTTTTGCTTGGCCGGATTCCAGGCCCGGCTGCTCGCCTTCAGCACGCCGGAATAGACCCGCACAAACGCAAGGTCGCCATGCTTCTCGGCCAGAATTTTGAAGACCAGGCCGCAGAAGGGTTCCTTCGGGTCGGGCTTGCGGGCAATCGTTGTGGGCACTTTCTTCGACGGGTCGAGACCCTCAACCGGTGGCACATCGGCAGGGCTGGGCAGGTACCAGGCGACTGCATCGAGCACAGGCTGCACACCGATGCAGTCGAGGGCCGACCCGGCGAGCACCGGCACGACGAGCCGGGCGATCGTGGCCTGACGAATGACTTTCCGCATGAGTTCGTGCGGGAGCGGTGCTTCCGACAGGGCCAGTTCGGCCACTTCGTCTGAGTAGTCGAAAAGCGTGGAGACGAGATGGTCCCGCCACTCAGCGACCTCGTCGGCGAGGTTGGGTGGAATCGGCCCGCGGGTCACGGCCAGCCCCTGGCCATCGGCCGCAAGGGCCTCCTCTTTCGGCGGAAACGTGAGCATCTCCATCGTCACAAGATCGACAAGCCCGCGAAACGGGTTTTTGACGTGCGGAGGCCCGAGGCCCACCGGCACATGGAGCACGAGCGGCTTGGCTCCGAGCCGCTTCTCGATCTGCGTGACCGTGCCAAAAAAATCGGCCCCTTCGCGATCGAGCTTGTTGATGAGTGCCACCCGCGGCACCCCGTATTTATCGGCCTGCCGCCAGACCGTTTCGCTTTGCGCCTCCACACCTTCGCGGGCGCTGAAGACGACGACCGCCCCGTCGAGCACCCGCAGGCTTCGCTCCACTTCCGCTGTGAAATCGACATGCCCAGGCGTGTCGATGAGGTTCACCATCACATCCTGCCAGCGGAACGAGACCGCGGCGGAGTAGATCGTGATGCCGCGTTCCTGTTCCTCTGGATCGAAGTCCGTGGTCGTCGTGCCACGATCGACCTCGCCCAGCCGGTGGGTCGTCTTCGTAAAAAAGAGCATCCGCTCGGTGAGCGTCGTCTTGCCCGCATCGATGTGGGCGACGATGCCGATGTTGCGAATCTTTTCGAGGTCGTGCTTCATGGCTGCGTCACATCCTCTCGACCGTGCCGATGCCGAGGAGGCCAAGGCCGTGCCGAAGAACGCGGCCGGTCAGGTCGCAGAGGGCCAAGCGGCTCGCCCGCGTGGCCCCCTCCGCCTTGAGGACGGAAAGCGAATCGTAGAACGACGAGTAGCGGCCAGCGACATCGTAGAGCCAGGCTGTGAGAACGTTGGGGCGGTTGTCGGCCTCGACATCCTCGAGGATTTCTGAGAACCGCAGGAGGCCCAGGGCCAGCGCCCGCTCCTGCGGCTCGTTGAGCTGGATGTCGATCGGGTTGGCCCGCAACGCCATGCAGTCGATGCCCCCCTTCGCGGCGATACCCTCGACTCTCGCCACGGCATACTGCATGTACGCCGCCGTGTTGCCCTTGAGCTCGAGCATCTTGTCAAAGCTGAAGACGTAATCGGTGATGCGGTTCTGAGCGAGATCGGCGTATTTGATCGCCCCGATGCCCACCGTTTCGGCGACTTGCTGTCGCGCCACGTCGTCCATGCCCTCGCGACCGGCGGCGGCCACGACGGCCGCGGCTCGCTCGACCCCTTCGTCAAGCAACGCCTCGAGACCGACGGTTTCGCCGGCGCGGGTCTTGAATGGCCGACCATCGTCGCCGAGCACGGTCCCGAACGCGACATGCACGAGATCGACGCGTTCGAGGGCCGAACGTCGCACGGTCTCAAAAAGCTGGTCAAAGTGTCGGCTCTGGCGGTGATCGACCACGTACAGGAT
Source organism: Pirellulales bacterium (assembly GCA_041746715.1). Lineage (GTDB taxonomy): Bacteria > Planctomycetota > Planctomycetia > Pirellulales > UBA1268 > QWPN01. Next base: position 3,211 of record JBGTGN010000034.1, read on the forward strand.
TCGGTCGGGCTGCCACTCTTTGATCCGCCACTGGATCGTGGCAAGGTCAGTGGTCGCGTACAGAAACGCGCCATCGCCTTTCCGAATCAAGAACGGTGGCTTCTCGTCGCCATCGAGGAAGACACCGACCGCGCCGCGGCTCTCGCGAGCAAGGCCTTTGGCCACGAGGTCGTCCACGACCCCCGCGAGCATCGGCTGAAAAAAACTTTCACCGAGCTGGTGGTCAAACGTGACGTCGAGCCGCCGATAGAGCCGCTCGATCTCGGCCAGGCACACCGGCATGAACTGCTCCCAGAGCCCGCGGTTCTCGGGATCGCCGGCGTGCAACTTTGCGGTCTCGGCAAGCACTTCGCGGGCGGCCTCAGGGTATTTCGCGGCAAGGTCCGCAGCTTCGGAATCCGCTGCCAGATCATCCGGTTTTGCGTCGGCCACTTTCCGCACGAGCCGATAGAGCCTGCCCAGCTCGGCCGTGGGGTCCGCAGCAAAAGCCGCGTCGTCGCGGCAGTGCTTCCAGCCCCAGAGGATCATTCCGAACTGCGTACCCCAGTCACCGAGGTGGTTGTCGGTGATCACGCGGTGGCCACGGAACCGCAGCACCCGTGCCAGGGCATCGCCAATCACGGTCGAACGGATGTGGCCGACATGCATCGGCTTGGCGACATTCGGGCTCGAGAAATCGACGACGATCGTGAGCGGCTCGGCAACCGGAGCTACTCCCATCCGGTCGTCGCACACCGCGGCGGCAACGGCCGCGGCAAGCGCGTCGTCACGGATGCGAACATTGATGAAGCCCGGTCCGACCGGATCGCCAGGCGGCTCAAAGCGATCGGCATAGCCGGGGGCGACAGCGAGCCGAGCCGCAATCTCCGTGGCAAGCTCGCGGGGCTTCCGACCGGCCCGTTTGGCCAGTTGCATCGCCATCGTGCCTGAGTAATCGCCGAACTTCGGATCTGCCGTCTCGCGAACCTGCTCCAGCAGCGGCGGCATGTCGGCCGGGGCAATCGCCACGACGCCGGCAGCCGAGAGGTCTCCGAGCGCCGACGCAAAGGCTCGCCGCAGCGCCGCTCGGAAGTT
>JBGTGN010000035.1:0-40797 GCA_041746715.1 Pirellulales bacterium
TCGCCGTCATCGACGTCGGCTACATCTTCAAGAACCACTCGGCCTTCAAGGCTGCGATGGACAAGATGAAGGACGAAGTGCTCGCCGCCGAGAACTCGCTCAAGGCCGAACGGGATCGGATCAACGGCCTCATGGAGCAGGTCAAGGGCTTCAACCCGGGCACACCGGAGTATCGCAACCTCGAGGGCGAAGTGGCGAAGGCCCAGGGCGAGTTCAATGTCACCGCCCAGCTCCAGAAGAAGGACTTCATGGATCGTGAGGCTCAGGTTTACCTTCAGGTCTACAGCCAGATCGAGAAGGCGGTAGCTCAGTTCTCTCGCGAGAACGGGATTGCGGTGGTCCATCGGTTCGATGGTGACACCGGCGATAACGGCGATCGCAATCGCATCCTCGGCAACATCACCAAGCCCATGGTTTATTACGATCCCCAGATCGACATCACGCCCGATATCCTGCGGATGCTCAACGGCGGCCCTGTGGCGGTCCAGCCAATGCAGCCGCGGCGTTGATGCGGCACGGCTTGTGTGCGGGTTGCGGCGACGGTGCCGACCCGCTGGGCGTTCTTCTTCCTCTTGGCGGGCGTGCCATGCCGTTTCGGCCGCAGCAGACGATTCGCCGCGCGGTCACCGTTGCCGGCACCGGCTACTGGAGTGGTCGCCCGTGTGAGGTCGAGTTCCTCCCGGCGGTTGCGGGCAGTGGGCTCGTGTTCGTACGGCACCTTGCGGGCGTGCCCGTACGGATTCCGCTGGCGGTGGAGCATCGAGTCGATGCGACAGCCCGTACGAATCTTGCTGTTGCAGGGGCCACGCTCGAGATGATCGAACACGCCGCGAGTGCCCTTGTGGGTCTGGGTATCGACTGTTGTCTGATCAAGGTCTCTGCCGAGGAGCTTCCGGGAATGGATGGCTCATCGTCGCCCTATGTGGCTGCGATCGATGAGGCTGGCATCGAACGGCTGGGGCGGCCACTCGAGCCGGTCGTGGTTCGGGAGCCCTGCCGTGTGACCGAGGGCGACGCGTGGGTCGAGGCGTTGCCGCCGATCTATCCTGGGCTATCGGTCGAATACGAACTTGACTACGGCCTTGGCCCGATCGGGCGTCAGCACCTCTCCCTTCGAATCACTCCCGAAATCTACCGTCGCGAACTTGCGGCGGCCCGCACATTCATCACGGCTGGCGAAGCCGCGAGGCTTCAGCGGGCAGGCATTGCGGGGCATGTGACCTTCCGTGATCTCGTCGTCTTTGATGAACACGGACCGATCGACAATCACCTCAGGTGGCCCGACGAGTGTGTGCGACACAAGGTGCTCGACCTCGTGGGCGATCTGGCGCTCGTGGGTCGTCCGCTCCATGCCCATGTGCGGGCCCGCCGGAGTGGTCACCGGCTCAATGCCGCGCTCGCGGCACGGCTCCGACCCATCGTGGGGAGGCGAGCCAGTGCCTGAAGCCATGCATGACGATCACAGTGACGGCATGACGGTGCCCCTTGGAGGCCGTCCTGCGGTCGTGCATCCCACCGCCGTGGTCGAGCCCTCGGCTCGGCTCGCTACCGACGTCTCCGTCGGCCCATACTGCGTGGTCTCCGGCGGCGCTGTCATTGGCCGCGGAACCGTGCTCGAGAACCACGTGACGGTGATGGGGCATGTCACGATCGGGGCTCGAAATCGCATCTTCCCCAACTGCGTCATCGGCGGCGAGCCCCAAGACATCAGCTATCGCGGAACCGCAACGCGAGTGGAAATTGGCGACGACAATGTCATTCGCGAAGGCGTGACGATCAATCGGGCGAGTGAAAAGGAAGATGGTGTCACGACCATCGGCAGCGGCAATTTTCTGATGGCCGCCTGCCACATCGCCCATGACTGTCGCATTGGTGACCATGTCACGATTGCCAACGGCACGCTTCTTGGCGGACACGTTCGTGTCCATTCGCGGGCATCGCTGTCGGGGGCCGTGGCGGTGCATCACTGGGCCACGATCGGCGGCTGGTCGTTTGTCGCCGGCCTCTCACGCGTGCTGCACGATGTGCCACCGTTCATGCTCTGCGAAGGCGCCCCGGCCCGGCCACGATGTATCAATGTGGTGGCCCTCAAGCGGGGCGGGTTCGACCGCGAGGCCATCGAAGCGATTTCCGAAGCCCACCGGCTGCTCTATCGGGCGAAGGTAGGGCTGGAGCCGGCGGGTGAGATTCTCCGATCACAAGGGAATATGCCGTCGGCGGTCGATGAACTGCTCGAGTTTCTGGCGCAGCAGCAGGAAGGCCGACACGGACGGGCTCGCGAACGAAGGAGGGCAGCATGACGAAGACACGGATGGCGGTGATCGGCTGTGGTCACCTGGGTACGATTCACGCCAAGCTTCTCGCGAGCCGTGAGGACGTGGAACTGGTGGCCGTCGTCGATCCCTTGGCCGAGTCGCGGGATCGCGTGGCGGCAGTTCACGGCTGCGAGTCGCTCGCCGAGCCGCGAGAACTTCTCGGTCGTGTGGATGCGGCTGTGGTGGCGGCTCCAACAGGCCTGCATGCCGCAGTGGCCCTGCCGCTGCTTGAGGCAGGTATTGATCTCCTCGTCGAGAAGCCTCTCGCGGCCACGGTGGAAGACGCAAGGGCGATCATGATCGCGGCCCGTCGCTTCGGGCGAACGGTTACCGTGGGCCATGTGGAGCGGTTCAACCCAGCGTGGCGTTCCGCCGCGGCCCGAGCGGGAGAAGTGAGCTATCTGGAGGCCCGACGGCTCACACCATTCACGTTCCGATCGCTCGATGTGGGTGTCGTGTACGACCTCATGATCCACGATATCGACCTTGTGCTCTCGCTCGATCCAGGGCGGTTGGAGCAGATCGAGGCGAGAGGGCTTGTGGCGGCTGGCGGCCATGAAGACGCCGTGCGGGCACGGCTGGTATTCGCGTCGGGGCTTGTCGCTGACCTCATCGCCTCGCGAATCAGTCCTCGGGCTGAGCGAACCGTGTCGATGTGGGCGGTCGGAGGGCAAGTGACCGTCGATCTGACAGCCAAATCGGTCGAAGTGGTTGCCCCTTCGGATTCGGTTCGCAGGGGGGAGTTTCGTGCCACCTCGGTGCCACCGGAGGAGCGGCAGGCCATGAAGGATCGCTTCTTTGCCGACATCCTCCCGCTCGAAACGCTGACAGTGCCTGATGCGAACGCGATCGCGGCGGAACACCAAGACCTCGTGGATGCCGTGCGAGGCAAGACGCAGCCGCTCGTCCCGGCGACGGCAGGAGCCGCGGCCGTCGAGGTCGCGGCCCGAGTGCTCGAGACGCTCGAGACCACGCGACTCGGGGATGGCCGGCCTGCGGGAAAGTCCCGAACCGCCACGATCCCCTTGTTCCCCCGTCGCAAGACCGGCTGACCGTCCTGGTTTGCCTAACCGTCCCGGTCTGGCCGCGAGTGCCACGGCGGGATGATCCGATACAGAGAAGAGCAAGGATGCCGTCCATGATGCCCAACTCACTCACTCGATCGATCACCGTGGTTGCGATGGCCGTGGTTCACGCCATCGTGGCCGGTGGCGTGGGGTGGGGCCAGGAAACGAGCCAGTCTCATCCGGCCCACACGGCGTATGGAGCTTCCCGGCCGCGGCCACCGATCATGCCGCTCGCGCCCCCACCAGTCATCTTCGAAGGATTTGGCCTCGGCGACTTTCAGGGTACAGGATCGGTGGCCGCTGCACTTGATGCGTGTGGATCCGATTCGCACCCGGAGGAAGCGATGCTCGAATTCAAGGGCATCGCTGTTCGTGGGCCGAACGGTGACGCGACGGCACCTGCTCCCATGGCCGCGGAAGTCCGCAGCCGGATTGATCGCATCGATGTGGCCGCTGGCGTGGCGGCCAACCCCGAATTCATCGGTCATGGCCCATCCCAATGGACTGGTCGCATTGGTGTGAGCAACGAGCGGGGTGCAGTGCGTGAATCCTTCGAGCTTCGAACCATGCTCGCGCCGAGTGAAGTAGCGAGTATCGTGGGTGTGACGGTCGGCCCGCGGTTCGAGCGAAGGCTTCGCAAGGGACTCACCATCTTCATCGACGGCCAGGCAGAAGCCCAGGCGCTGCGACCGGCCGACTCCGGCTGGCTATCGCTCCCTGGTGTAGCGGATGGCAGTCTCGCAACCGTGGGCGTGACGGCGCGAACGGGCATCGTGCGATAGGGCCAATCGAGCGACGTTGGACAGCCCCCAGTCGATTCAGGCCAGGTCGCGGTGCTGGAAAAGTACGAGCGCAAGAAGGATCGCCACGGCTGAATAGAGGGCTGCATAGAGCGCCGCCCAGCCGAGGTAGTCCCAGGGAATCGGTACGCCGCCGACCACCGCCGCTTCGACAGAGAAATGGTCGAGCACTGGCAAGATCGTGGCAAAGAGCCGCCCCGTGAACCGCACGATAGCAAACTTGCCGACGCTTGACTGCACGATGAGTGGCACGAGGTGGCCGAGTGTGTAGACGGCGAAGCAGAGCACGAGATTCGCGACGGTGCCCAGGCGTGTGGAGGCGGCCAGCGCGATCGCCGCCATCACGACGGTCTCGAGAAAGGCGAGCGCCAACCCCGGCACGATCGTGATCATCTCGTCGGCACTCTCCCACCACACGGGATCGACCTTGGCTCCCTCGCGAGCGTCATAGACGACCTTGAAGTTGGTCATGGCCAAGAGCACGCCTCCGAGAATCAGGAAGACGAGCAGCGCGACGAGAACAAGCCCGGCAAACTTGCCGAGCACAAACTGCCAGCGAGTGAGCGGTTTGGAGAGCACGGTCATGGCGGTTCGGCCCTCGATCTCCTCAGACACCGCCACACCAGCGGTCCAGGCAACGACGAGCAGAGCCAACACCTTGATGAGGGTCAGCCCGCTGTCCTTGTACATCTTCACGTCTTCGCCGAAGGTGTTGTAGGGAATGACGATGAAGGACACGATGAGCGCGATGCCCGCCGAGATCACGACAGCAAAGAGAGGCTGCCCGATCGCTTCCTTGGTCGTCGCCGAGGCAATGGCGGCGACGCGGCCGCATCCAAGACGGAACAGGGTGTAGGCCGCCACGATGCTCACGAGCACGATGATCGTCCACGGCAGAATGGCCGCCTGCGGATGCTCGGGTGTCAATTGCCAGCGGATAGTGAGTGTGGCAGGTGTGGTGGCCTCGCTTGTGGCCTCAAGTTTCGCTTTGGACCCAAGGAACGGATTGGTGGCCCCCTCGCTTCGCTTCCAAATCCATGGCGTGCCTGGCTCGAGTACGACGTCGGCGTTTTTGACGAGCGCGAATCCCTCGACCGCCTGCTGCGTTCGCACGACGAGAGGCTGGTCGCTCACGATCTCCATCTGCTCGAGCTCCTGCGGACGAAGCGGCAAGGAGATCGCCTGAAGCGTGGCGCCTGGCTCCACGACGACGTCCGCTCGGGAGTCGTTGGCCGACGTCATCCGACCGAGCGACCGGCTGATCTGAACAACCGCCGCGGAATCTGCGACTGAAAAATCGGGTGGAAGGGGCAGTCCCACCAGTGGGGTGAAGGCCAGAGCGACAGCCGAAAACGCGATAGCCAGCCAGGCAAGTGGGCCGAGAAAGCCATCGCGAAGCGAGGCCTTGGCCTCGTCGGCGAGCCGCGGTGCCACGAGTCGCAGGCAGCCCCATCCAGCAAGCGTTGCGACCATGGTAACAAGCGAGGCGACCCCGAGCATCCACACGGGCGGAAGGGGAACGAACCAGCGGTTGGCGTCAGCAAGAAGGAGCGTCATCACGAATAGACCTTTGCATGCGAGAAGCCATGAGTATGCCTCGGCCAGGCGGTTGGAGAAAACCTGGTCACTCGGCGGGGCCGGCGAGGACCGTGGCGGAGGGCGAGTCGAGCGGCCATTCAGCCAGCACACGGTGGATATCGTCGAGCGAAACTGCCTCGATCGAGGCGAGGTTGTCGGCCACGGAACGGTAGCGACGGTGGTGGCTCCACTCGAGCCCGAGGTCAAAGAGCCGACGCCTGGGCCTCTCCCCGGCAAGGGCCACCCGCCCCGCCACCTGATTGCGGGCCCGTTCGAGTTCTTGTGGTGCGATCCCGTCGTGCATGGCCTGGCGGTAGATATCGAGTACCTGCGAGAGGAGGTCATCGGTGTCTTCCGGTTCGCAGGAGAGATGCGTCAGGAAGAGCCCTGCATCGAGAAAGTCGTGATGCCCGAGCGTGGCCTGCTCCGCGAGGCCCGAGTCGACGAGTGACCAGTAGAGCCGGCTCCCCGTGCCGTCGCCCACGATCGAGGTCAGCAGCCAGGCCGCCCATCGATCGGGATGGTGTTCATCAGGGCCGGCCGTCATGCGAACCACATACTCAAGCGAGGCCGGCCGCACGATCCGCTGGTCGCCTGGGGATGCCGCGGTCCGCGGGCACGCTGCTGTCACGCGAGACGCTTCGCCCGAGTCTGCTTTCCATTCGCCACAGAGTTTTCGGGCCGATTCCACGAGCGACGGAAAATCCACAGCACCCGATGCGGCAAGCACCATGCGGCCAGGCGTGTAGCGGCGGCGATGATAATCGCGCATCGCCTCGACACCGAGCGCTTCGATCGAGTCCACACTTCCGAGCACACTGCCAGCCAGCGGGTGGAGGCCAAAGAAGGCGGCCCGGCAGCGGTCGTCGGCCCCGAATGGCGGCTGGTCATCATCCATCCGGATCTCTTCGAGGATCACCTTCTTCTCGGTGATAAAATCATCGTCGCGAAGCGCCGGCTGCATCATCCGGGAGAGAAGATCGACAGCCTCGGCCTGATGCCGCGGGAGCACGGCAGCGTGATAGACGGTCTCTTCCTCGCTCGTGAAGGCATTGGCTGATGCGCCAAGCCGGTCAAAGCCGCGGTTGATGTCGTCGGCCGAGAGCTCGTGCGTTCCCTTAAACACCATGTGCTCGAGGAAGTGGCTCACGCCCTCGATCCCAGGCTGCTCGTCTCGGGCGCCGGTACCCACGAAGATGCCAACGCTTGTCGAGACAGCCGTATCGCTTGTCTCGGCAATCACGTCGAGCCCGTTGGGCAATCGTTCATGCAGGAACGGCACCGTGGACCTCGTTTTTAGGAGTGCCTAGGAAATACTGGTACGGCACCGGAAATCTCCAGAGGCGCAGGGCCGAGCGACACAACGGACAGGTCCCGCGGTGGCCGGGATGCAAGCCAGTCTTCGAGCATGGGAACGGTAAGCCGGTCGTAGCGGGCCAGGTCTTCGTCGATCGTGCGGAGACGACCGAGGTGATACCACTGGCCCGCGAGCGAATCGGCGCGGGAGGTAGTCGACTCCTGCTGCATCACGAGGCCGGCCGTCACGCGAGCCTTCACCCGCTCGAGCTCGTCGGCGTCGAGGGAGCCGGGAAGCCGTTCGATCTCGGCAAGCATCACGTCGAGCGTTTCCTGCGCACGGGCCGCCGTGGTGCCGGCGTGGCAGACGGCCATCGCGAAATCACGTTGGCTGGAGTACCCGGCCGACACGCCATAGCAGAGGCCCCGCTTCTCGCGAACCTCCGTAAAGAGCCGCGAGCTCGTGCCGCCACCGAGCACCGAAAGCACGGCCCGGCAGATCGCCGAGTCGTCACGGCGGGCAGGCGGCATCGACCAGGCGAGAGCCACGTGGGTCTGTTGTGAGTCGTGAGGAATGTGGCAGGTAAACGGTCCACGGAAGCCCGTCGAGACGGGCTGTGCGTCGGCATTCGTCCAGTCGCCAAGAAGTCGCGTGAACTGCTCGAGAATGTCGTCCCAGTCGATGCGGCCAGCGATCGCGACGATCATTCCCGATGGACCCATGCGATCACCGAGAAACGTCCGCACCTCGTCAAGCGTTGCCCGCTCGACGTCCGTCGCGATGCCGTCGGTGGGCATTCCCCATGGCGATGGCAAGTGAATGCGACGAAGCGCCGCCATCGTCCGATGGGCAGGGTCGTCTTCGATGCCCGCGATGGACTGGAGCACCATCTGCTGCGCCGCTTCGAATTGATCGGCCGGGAGGTCGGGGCGACGAATCAGGTCTGCGAAGACCGAGAGCACTTCGGGCAATTGCCGAGAGATCATGGCGGCGGCGACCGTCGTATGGGTCGCGGTGACGCCGTGCGACCAGACAGCCCCCGCGCCGTCGAGGGCATCGACAATCTCACGGCTCGATCGTCCCCCGGCACCCCGAAGAGTCATCTCACCGGCAAGGGTCGCGAGGCCGCAGCGGCCTGGCGGGTCAAGGATTCCGCCGGCGGCTACATGAAACGCCACGGCCACACTCTCAACGCCCGGCATCGCCTCCCCAAGCACGGTGATGCCGTTGTCGAGCGTCGCAGAGTAGAGATGCTGCTTCAACGTGACGAAATTCACCGGGACCGTGGATGGCAAGCGGTCAGAGCATGGCCGCTGCGAGGGCCGGCTCGTGCGAGGCCGCCTCGACCACTTTGTACACGGTCCGCCGCCGCCGGAAACCCAGCCGCTGGTAGAGCCGCACGGCACGGGTGTTGTCGACCGTCACCTCAAGTGACGCCCTCGGGAGGCCGTGCATCCGAAAACCCGCTATGGCACGCTCGACCAGGCTACGGCCGAGACCGAGACCACGGTGCCCCGGAACGACGCCCACGTTTTGGATCATGCCGATGCCCCCTCGCTCGGCCACTCCCTGGACGGTGCCGCACCACTGGATCGACTCCGGCGTCGATCCGCAGGCAATCAGCCAGGTCGCCGCCGGCAGAAACCCTGATTTTCCGCGGATTTCCCGCATGAGCCGTCGGCAGCCGTCGAGGTCGCCCAGGCAAGGAAAGACAATGGCGTCGAGCTCGTCTCGGAAGGCCCGAAACTTGGTTCGCGCGTGGACGTCGAGAACGGCCTCATTCCAAGGGACAAAGCGGTAGCCGGACGGAAGCGAGGTGCTGCCTGGGAGAACGGCCAGGTCGGCCTCCATCCTGAACCGCTTGAAATAGGTCGAATGCACGGGATCGCTCCACCCGGCGTGTTCACGGGTCTCCGCCCGTCACCACTCCGAACGTAAGTCTGCCCCATGTTTTGGTCAACGCGCCGGTATTTGGCTGAATCCCGTGGCCCCACTTGCTTGGCCCGCCCGGCCGCAGGTATCCTCTGTTTTGATGAGTCAAAAAGCTTTTTTTGGTCTCTCAAAATCAGCACCCCGGGCCTGTCAATGCGACGAATTGTTCTGACCTGGGTGGGTGCCTTCCTGCCGGCAATGGTCGTCGCTTCGGGGTGCGGGTCGGGCGCGACGGACGCGCCGATCGCGGACGGCGACGGGTCGAATCGCATCACGATCGTCTGCACGACGACGATGATCGCGGATCTGGCTCGCGTGATCGCCGGCGACGATGCGGACGTGGTCGGCATCATGAAGGCGGGTGAGGACCCGCATGTCTACGAGTTGCGGCCGCGTGACACGCAGGCGATCGCCAGGGCAGATCTGGTGCTGATGAACGGTTTGCACCTGGAGGCGCAACTCGACCACGTCGTCGAGAACCACGCCAAGGGCAAGGTCGTGCGGCTCGCGGAGACGGAAAAAATCAAGCCGCTGGGCGTCGATGAGGTGTCGGGCGCGCCCGATCCGCATTGCTGGTTCAATGTGAAATACTTCAGCGTATTCGCCGAGCGGGCGCGGGATGCATTCGCCGAGGTCGATCCCGACCACGCGGAGGCGTACCGGACGCGGGCCGCCGCGTACATCGACGAGCTTACGCTCCTGCACGAGTGGGCCGGGGAGCGCATCGCCGAGATTCCGCGAGAGCGACGGATCATGGTGACCAGCCACGACGCGTTCCAGTACCTCGGCAAGGCGTATGACATCGAGGTTCACGCCGTCATCGGCATGAGCACCGAGGAGCAGCCGACTGGCCGGGACAAAATCGCGCTTCAGAAGCTCGTGAGCGACCGCGGGGCGAAGGCGGTGTTCATCGAGACCTCCGTCTCAGCGGCGCTGAACGACATGGTGCGCCAGATCGCCGACGCCACAGGGGCAAAGATTGGCGGCACGCTCTACAGCGATTCGCTCGGCGATCCCGCGACGCCGGAAAGCACCTATCTCGGCATGTTCCGCCACAATATCGACACGCTCGTGGAGGCACTGCGGTGACGACGACACGTCCTCAGCCCGGCGTTGTTTCGCCAGGCGCCGTGGGATGCCCAGCCATCGCCGTGCACAACCTGACGGTGTCGTACTCCGAGCGTCCCGTGCTTCGCTCGGTCACGATGGAGGTCGAGCGGGGACAACTGGTGGGGATCATCGGCCCAAACGGCGCCGGCAAGAGCACGCTCCTCAAGGCCGTGCTCGGGCTGATCGACATCGACTCCGGCACGGCCCGCATTTACGGCGAGCCGATCAACCAGGCTCGAAAGCGCGTCGCCTACGTCCCACAGACCAGCGCCGTCGACTGGGACTTCCCCGTAACCGTGCGCGACGTCGTGCTGATGGGACGGTATGGCCGGCTCGGATGGGTTCGCCGTCCCAGCCGGGTCGATCGTACCGTGGCGCGTGAATCGCTGGAGCGTGTCGGCGTGGCGGACTTCGCCGACCGACACATCCGCCAACTCTCCGGCGGTCAGCAGCAGCGAGTGTTCCTCGCCCGCGCCCTATGCCAACAGGCCGACGTCATGCTGCTCGACGAGCCGTTCGCCGGCGTCGATGCGGCGACGGAGCGGGCGATCTTCGAGCTCTTCCAGAGGCTCACCGCGGAGCGTTGCACACTGCTGGTGGTCAATCACGACTTGGGCGTGCTTGATAAGTTCGACCACCTTCTCCTGTTGAATCAGCGTGTGATCGCGTATGGACCATCGCATGACGTGGCGACGGAAGCGAACATCCAGCGGACCTACGGCGGGCGACTGAGTCTGCTCGATCGGGCCGAGAGTGCGCTGCGAGGGGCGACATAATCCATGATCGTGTCGCTTGCACAGATCGACTTTCGGCCGGAGTTCTGGCTGTATCCGCTCACCGATCAGCACATGCTGATGGGCACGCTGACGAGCGTGCTGGTCGGGATGACATGCGGTGTGCTGGGGTGCTTTGTGGTCCTGAGGCGCATGGCGCTCATCGGCGACGCGCTCTCGCATGCGGTCCTGCCGGGCGTCGTCATCGCATTCCTCGTGACAAAGGACACGGGTGTCGTCGGGTTGCTCTTTGGCGCCCTCCTGGCGGGGCTGGCGACTGCCGTGCTCATCAACCTCGTTTCGCATCACAGCCGAACAAAGGAAGACTCGGCGATCGGCATTGTCTTTACCGCCCTGTTTGCGCTGGGGTTGGTGCTGATCTCGAATCTTCCGCGCGGCACACACTTTGACCTCAAATGCTTTATTTTTGGCATCCCGGAAGCGGTGGGTCCAAGCGACCTGCTCCTCATGGCGGTGATCTCGATGATCGTGCTTGCGACGGTGGCGATGCTCTATCACCCGATGAAGCTGATCACCTTCGACCCCGTTGTCGCAGCGGCGATGGGGCTGCCGGTCCTGGCGTTCCACTACCTGCTGATGGGAATGATCAGCGCGACGGTCGTCGCCGGCTTGAAGACAACCGGCGTCGTGCTCGTTGTTGCGATGGTGATTACACCCGCGTCGGCGGCGTATCAGTTGTGCAACCGGTTCTCGTCTATGCTCGTGCTCGCGGGCGTGTTCGGCGGCGTCAGCGCGCTTGTGGGAATGGTGCTGTCCTATGTCTTCAATATGCCGAGTGGACCGAGCATGGTGCTCGTCGCGACGGTGATCTTCGGCATGGCGATGCTGCTCAGCCCGAAGCACGGCGTCGTCTTCCGTCGCATCCGCCGCTGGCGTCATCGACAGCACATCGAAGAAGAGGACGTGATCAAGGCGATCAACAAGCTGGCTGCGGATCGGATCGTCGCCGCTCCGGCCGCGATCGCGGGGCAGTCGCGGCTTGCCGTCGAACGCGTGACACGCGTGCTGCGAGGGCTGCAACGTCAACGACTGATCGCGGACTCCCGCGACGGCGTCGCGCTGACCGAATTGGGCGAGCGGCGGGCGATCGAACTCGTGCGCGCCCACCGGTTGTGGGAGTCGTATCTCGCGGATCGGGCGAATGTCCCGGCGGCGGACGTGCACGAGCAGGCCGAGGTGCTCGAACATGCTCACGAGCTGGCCGACGAGGTGGACGAGACTCTGGGGCATCCTGGGGTGGACCCGCACGGCACTCCGATCCCCGCGCAGAAGCAGCCGTGAGCACCCGATCCTTCGACGACGAGGATGAATCTGCCACATCGCCGGCGCATGCCACAATCCACCCGCTCAATCACCGCCATCGACCGGCTGAAAAGGTGTCCCAAGAAGCCGGTCATTTCGTGACCGGCTTCTTCACCATGCCGCGGAGGATCGCGAGATTGGCCCGGTCGTTGTCAGGCGAGGGTTTCCCGTCAGGCCCTTCCTTGGGTGTCTCGAGGATGAGGGGAATCCCGGCGAGCCGCGGATGGTTGACGATGAGCCGAAAGGCCGCGCGGCCGATCTTGCCCTTTCCGATCGCTTCGTGTCGATCGACATGGGAGCCGAAGTCTCGTTTGGAATCGTTGGCGTGGATGCAGACGAGGCGATCGAGCCCGATGGCGGTGTCGAAGGCCTTAAGCGTGGCCTCGAGCGCGGCCGCGGGGAACAGTCGATAGCCCGCCGCGAACACATGGCAGGTGTCGAGGCAAACACTCACGCGTCGTCGTAGGCCAGGGCGGGCATCAATGATCCGGAGCATGTCACCGATCTCTTCGAATGCTGACCCGAGGCAGGTGCCTTGCCCCGCCGTGGTCTCGATGAGGATGCCGGCCTCGAGCGACGAGGTCTTGCGAAGGGCTTCCGCGATCCCGGCAGCGGCTTTCGCCACGGCATTGCCACGCGGCTGCTCCCCGGCGGCGCCGGGATGGGCCACCACCCACGGGATGCCGAGCAGTTCGGCCCGCTTGAGCTCCTCGACGAGCCCGGCGATCGACTTCTGTCGCAAGGTGCTATCGGTCGCGGCGGGATTGATAAGATAGGAGTCGTGGGCCACGACAAACGCGATTTCTGAATCGACGACGGCCTGGCGAAACCGAGCGGCCTCGTCGGTCGAGATCGGCTTGGACTGCCACTGATTGATGTTGCGGGTGAAGATCTGGAGGGCCTCGCAGCCCGTCTCGACCGCCCGGGCAACAGCGAGGGCGTATCCGCCGGCAATGGATTGGTGGGCGCCAAAGGGCCCGCGCGCCGGGCGTCGGGAAGGGGGCATCAAGAGGGATTCCGAGGGGGATTCCGAAGGGTAGGGAAGCCCGCCAGTGTACGAACTCGCCCCGCGCACAAGCCTCACACTTGGACGGTTCGGAGGGAGGTCGTACACTTTGTAGGATGCTGGTCAGCCGCGAATTCCTCGTGGCTACCGGAAGCCACTTCAGGAATCTGCCGTGGGGAATCTCCTCCTGTTCGTCGTTGTAGCGGCGATTGCTGCGGTGGCACTCCTCGCCATCTTCCTCGCCCTTCGGCCGATCTACGCGGCCCGCGAGGCCGAACGACTGGCCCGAGCCAGGCGGGATTTTCATCGCCAGCGAGAGCCACTCGAAGCCAAGTTTATTGACCGCGCCTCGGCCAGCGGCAGGCCCCGTGGCCTCCGATGGCTGGACGTCGAGTTTGACGACGACGTCGTGTATGCCAGGGATCGTCGCTCCGGGAAACTCAAGGCGCTCGTCGCTGTCGAGGTGAGCTTCGAGGCGGTCGCGGGAACCGTGATGGATGAGGAAGACCAGGCCGAGGCCGTCGGCCGAACGCGGGCTGCGACTGCCGAGTTCTTTCACGACGGGGCTCGATGGCAGACGTCGGGCCGTGTCTACTTCAATCTCATTCCTACGGCGACGGTGGAATACCTGTCGCGAGACCTCGAGATGGTGGCCGAAGAACACGCCGTTCCAAGGGTGTGAGCTCGGGCGACTGTGATCCGCGGCGACGTCCGGTTGCTGTGGGCTGTGCCTCTCGTCTTGCCGCGTCGCCCCAGCCTGATTTTCTTGTGAGCACTGCCCAATCAGTTGGGCAAGCGTGGCAGAGCGTGCGGGTTGTGCCCGCGATGCCGGTTCCCTGGCGCGGGAGCGACGATAACGGCATCGGAGGCAA
Source organism: Pirellulales bacterium (assembly GCA_041746715.1). GTDB lineage: Bacteria > Planctomycetota > Planctomycetia > Pirellulales > UBA1268 > QWPN01. The sequence continues at coordinate 14,074 of JBGTGN010000035.1, forward strand.
CGATGATCCGGTGGTGCGTCATGACGCTTGGGGTATGGCTCGCCGTAGCCTGCGTTGCGGCGGCGATCGAGTTGCCGCCCGCTCCACCGGAAGCCCCGCTCCCGGCTGCCCAGCGTTCGCTCCGCAAGGCCGAGGAGTATCTCGGCGCATCATGCGAAATGCTGCGGCACGGGCATCGCCACGCGCTCGACGGCTACTACGTGGCCTGCCAAGAGGCCTGGAATGCTGTGCAGCTCTGCCCTGAGTCGCCCGCGATCTTGGCGCAGGCCACTGATCTCTACGCCGACGCACTCGCTGGCTTCCTCGAGGCCGCCGCGAGGCAGGGGCGAATCGGCGATGGGGGCGTTTGGGTGGGGCCACCGGGACGGCTCGTGAAGGTGCCACTCGTGCCGAAGGCACTACCCATACCACGGGATGCCATAGCGTCGCTTGAACCTCAGGCGCAGCACGACGATTCTCGTGTTTCGCGGAGACTTCTGAGAGACGGGTTTGGGCTGCCAGTCGTAGTGCGGATTGATCCCCGACGGCTCGGCGGTGCCGACGAAACCTACGCATCGACCCGGGAAGCGGTCGCCGCTACGGCGGTGCTTCGTTTCGACATGCCGGGCAACGAAAACGCCCTCCAGAAATTCGCTGGCCCTGCGTATCGAGACCACGCGGCGGCCGTACTCGATCTGGCCAACCCAGTCGAAATTGCGGCGGTGAAGATTGGTTCGGCATCACCTCTTCTGGCTGCTGACCTCACGGCACCTCTGCTCGACGTGCTCGACAGCACGCCGGCATCCGGAATCGAAGGCTTTCTCCAGCCGTTTGGACGTGGCGATACGCAGCCGCGACTCGAGTTTCTCGATCCTCACGTTCCGGGTCGGATACCCATTGTCTTCATCCATGGCTTGGCGAGCGATGAGGGAACGTGGTTCGAGGTGATCAACGAACTACGGGCATGGCCCGAGTTTCACCGACGGTTCGAGCCGTGGCTCTTCCGCTATCCCACCGGAGCGTCCTTCCTTCAGGTGTCGGCGGCACTGCGGCACCAGTTGACCGAGGCGGTGACGTCGCTCGATCCCCAGGGGCGAGATCCGGCGCTCAAGCAGCTTGTGCTCGTTGGACACAGCATGGGGGGGCTCCATGCGAAGATGATGGTCATCAATCCAGGGACGGCACTATGGGATACCGTCGCGACCGTCCCGTTTGACCAGGTCCGCATGACGTCTCAGGTGCGGAAGCAACTGGCTCGATCATTCTTCTTTCGGCCGCTGCCGTTCGTGACGCGCGTCGCGTTCATCGCCACGCCCCATCGCGGCGCAACGATCGCCTCGCTGGGCGTGGGACGGCTGGCGTCACTCGTGGTGCGTGAGCCGCCAGAGATGAGGGCGATCCACGAACAATTGATCGCTATGAACCCTGGTGTGTTTCGGCCGGAGTATGCCAAGGAGGTGCCTACCACGGTGGATCTTCTCCAGCCGAAATCAGAGGCACTCGCGACACTCGACCGCCTCCGGCCGGCCTGCTGGGTAGCCACCCATTCGATCGTGGGCGATGTTCACAGGTCGCTTCTCGGGGGCCGCGACGACTGCGTCGTGACGGTCGGAAGTGCCCACACCCCAGGCGCCCAAAGCGAAATCTGCGTCCCTGCCACACACACAGTGGTCCACCACGATCCCCGATCGATCGCGGAGCTTGAACGAATCCTGCGGCAGCACCTCGACGAGACATGCCGATAGCAGGTGGTCGCGCCTGCGGAGCCAGCGGATTCACCGCGACTTGAGGGCAAAATCGACCGTGTTGCGGCCGGGCTCAACCGTCGCCACGAGCTCCGATTTCGCGTGGTACTGCCTCGGAAGCAACTCCTTGCTCCCACGCTTTCCCGTGGCCGTGGTAATCCGAACGGTGTGAGCTCCCACGTTGGCCCCGGCTAGGTCGCGGAGGAAGGTGAGTGAATAGCGGCCGGCCGTGTCGGTCATGGCCGTCGCCGATCGCCCGGGACCGTCTGGCGTAAAAACCACGAAGGCACCTGGAAGTGGAATGCCGTCAAGCGTGATCGTGCCCTCGACACTCCCGAGGGGCGGCCGTTTCGAGGTGCCGCATCCTGCCAGAACGAGGGCGAGGGAAGCCATCGCAACGGGAAGCCACGCCCGGAAAACCACCGTGAGGCGGATTTTGTCAGGGTATCTCCGAGCGCGTCGGACTGTCGAGGGGCGACATGCTGAGGAAGGAACCATCAGGAAGTTCTCCAAGCGTGTGGGGGGCTATTTGCTGACGGCATCAATCGCCGCGATCCCGCCGTCTTGAATGCTGCCAAGGAGAGGGAGCAAGGCACCGTTGTCTTTTGCATCGACAAACTCGCTCACGAACCGCACGGAGCCGTCACCCATCGCGAAGTAGGCGCCTTCGTCGTGATCGCTGCCGGGCGACTCGAAGAAGAGATTGTTGATGCCACCGGGGTTCCCACGATGGGGATCGGTGGAGACATTGAAAAGGGTCGCGGCGCCACCGACAGCCCAGCCGTCTTGGCTCGTGCGGTGAGAGGCCTCGGCGCCGGTTTCCTCCGCGGCTGGTCGGAGACGTTGCAGTTCACCGAGCATGATGATATTCGAGAGGCCATCCCCGGCCGCCGTCGCTGGCCGTCGATGGATTGCATGAAACAGGCCATCGAGAAGGCCGGAGTCATGGGGCAGGTGTGGCGCCGTCGGAGTTGCGAGGTGCGGGGTGACAGTCGCCGCCGACATGTCGCGAAATCGGTGGTCATCGGCGACATCGTTCTCAAAGCCGTCGAGCCGGCCGTAGCAGCCGCCGTAGTCGGTGCCGCCGCCCCGCCACTCGGAGTCCACGAGATTGAGGTGATCCCCGGCATCCGTTCGGATGCCGCTGCGTCGACTCGGGCAATAGAGGAGCGGAATGTCCACCTGGGCGAGGTTGGCATTGCCGCGAACATTCGTCTGCCAGTCCCACTGGTCCGCGAGAGGCTTCTGTTCGAGGAAAGGAAGAAGTTCGACGATCCAACTGGTTCCATGCTTGGTGCCAGGTGTGAACGAGCCGGGGGCTCGGCTTGCTTCGAACCATGGGTCAAAACAGTCCTGGCACGATGCCTGGTCTGTGGTTTTGGTCGCGGCAGGGAAGCCGCCGTTTTGCGTTTCGTATGCCAGCACGGCCAGCGCGATCTGTTTGATATTGTTGCTGCAAAGCATTCGGCGGGCCGCTTCGCGTGTGGCCTGTACCGCTGGCAGAAGGAGTCCGAGAAGGAGGCCAATGATCGCGATGACGACCAAAAGCTCAACGAGTGTAAAACCATTCAGGGGGCGAGGGCAGCGGACCAGGGCCACTGGCCGCGAGCAGAGGACGGGAGAAGTCATGAATAGATTTTCTTCCTCGGTCCGGGGAAGGACCTTCGGTTGAATCGCTCCGAGATGTTGCGACGCACGTCAGGTGGGACCGCCGGGAGGCGGAGTCGTGCGACGACTGCAAAGGTGGGATCGCAGGTGATTCCCAAAGGAATCTGTGGCATCGGGCGACGCCACCTACGACGTCAGGATGATACCACGGCCATGTGAAGAAATGGTGAGAAGATCGTGGAAACTTCGTGAAATCCGCGGGCAGGAAGCCCACCGGTATGATGAAGATGGGTTTCCCAGGCATCGAGGTGGAGAATCTTCTGTGACACGGCGATTGACTCTTCCGAGGCGGCGATTTTTGCAGACAGCAAGTGCCGTCGCCGGGATGAACGGGCTCGATCTTGTCGGTTTTCCATCCCGCGCCGGCGCCGCCGAGCGCGGCCGCGCCAAGACGATCTCCATCTTCCACACGACCGATCTGCACGGCCGGATCGTTCCCACCCAAACGTATGAGGGCCTCCAGGACGTGGGCGGCTTTGCCCGAGTGGCAAGTTGCCTGCGGCAGTGGCGCCGGGTGTGCCCCGACTCGCTGACCGTGGACGTGGGCGACGTCGTGCAGGGCACGGCCGTGAGTATCCACTCGAATGGACGACTCATGATCGACCTCTTCAATCGGCTCGGTTACGACTCTTGGACACTTGGCAATCACGACTTCGATTGGGGCCCCGATAAAACCGAAGCCCTTCTCGCCGACTCAGCCTCGCCGGTGCTGACGGCCAACCTCGAGCGGGGCGGCGTCCGGCCTGGATCATTTGCCGGAGCATGGGAAAAGGTGAAGCCTTGGACCATCCGCGAGGTAGGTGGATTTCGGATCGGCCTGATCGGCCTCATCACGCCGGGGCTGCCATACTGGCTCTCTCCGGAGACGCTCGGTGGAGTCTCGCCGCTCGATCCCATCGAGACGCTTGCCACGGCAGTTGCCGAGGTGCGTGGTGAGAAGGTCGATGCGGTCGTCGTCACGGGTCATATGGGCTGGCGTTTCAACGACGACTACGCCAATCCCGTGCGAAAGATGCTCAAAGATGTTTCGGGAGTCGACGTCTATCTCGCTGGCCACTCGCATCAAAACCAGCCGGCTTGGATGCTGCACGACGTGCTCTGCTCGCAGGCAAGCTACTTTGGCATTCACTGCGGCCGAATCGACCTCACGTTTGATCTCGCCAGCCGAAAGCTCGTCGATCGTCGGGCGTTCACGATCCTGATGGATGACCGATTTCCGCTCGACCCGCTCGTCATGCAGGTGGCCGAGCCAGACCTTGCTGCGTCGGACACGGAGCTCGCCCGGGAAGTAGCAACGGTGAAGAACGTCATCCCGGGCAAGGGCCGCGGGAGCGACCTCGTGAAGCTGATGTGCGAGTGCTTCGCCGCGGAACTCGGCCGTCGTGGCACGAAGGTCGATGGCGTGTTCCACGGTACGTTTGGCACGGGCGACCTGCAGCCTGGCAAGCTCACCGTCGGCGATTGCTGGCGGATCATTCCCTACGAAAACATGCTCGCGACGGCTGAGGTTACGGCAGCTGATCTTGCCGTCATCATCGCCGAAGACCGGAAGGTTCGTGACAGCGATCGAACGCTCTGGCCGTTTGACGTGACCATTGGTGCGGATGGATCGATCACTCGGATCGCCCTCAAGGGCAAGGAGTTGCCGCCCGACGCACGTGTCCGCATTGCCTTCAACAGCTACGACGCCCAGTCGGGTGGCCGCCGGCTCATGCGGATGCGCGAGATACTCGAGGCCCCGGCGGCCAAGCGAACCACCACGCCGGTGGACACCCGCGGCGCCTTGATCGCCGGGCTGCTTGATCGGGGCACCGTCGGGTGACGGTCAGCTTCGAAGACCGCCGAGGGCGCGGAACGTGCGGCTTGCGACCGACTCGGCATTGCCAGACTCGGTTCCAGCACCGAAGGCCACCCCCGCGAAAAGGCTCGCCGTGGTGAAATTGCTTGCGGGGGAAATCGTTCTCGAGAACGGGATCGCACGGCCGTTGAGCTGGAGCCGACGGAAGTTGAGGGCAGCCTGCCGAGCGTTGAGGGTGTAGGGGTCGGCCGCCGCGTAATCGACGGTATACCCCATGTCCTCGAGCGTTCCCACCGTCATCCGACTGATCGGCATGGCAACCCCTGGGGCTTCGGCATAACCAGTCATCAATTCCGTATTGAAAACGCTTTCCCGCCAGTGTCCGCCGGCCGTGCCTGGGCCACCCGTGTTCTCCACGGGCACACCCGTGGCGTTGGTGCCAGACAGGGTCTGATACTCCCGAACGGCGTTCGCGCCAACGTATGTTGGATTGGCCGTTCCAAGGCCTTGCACGAGCCCGAGGAAGTCCCACAGGGTGCCGATGCCGATGACATGTCCCATTTCATGGAGGATCACGTTCACAAACGTGCCGTTCGCAACCATGGCCGCGACATCGGCCGAATCAAACTGCATGATGCCTTGGAAAGGAAGGAAGCTCCCCTGCCGGAATTCCCTGGGCCCGGCCTGTCCGAGGATTCCGCCGGGACCGTCAATGAATGGCGCCGTTGCGACAATCTCCAAGTCATCGATCATACGACCTTCGAAGCTGACGTCGGGAAGGTCGGCGGTGATGATTTCAGACCACCGAGCGGCCGCGTCCACAAATGCTGCCTGCTGGGCCGGCGTGAGCGAGTTGTCAGGAAACACCACATCAATTTGGTATGCAGGGCCTGTTGTCCCGTCGTCATTCAAGATGGTGCCGGTCGCGGTCGAGCGGGCGAGAATGCCATTGACCGGACTCGAAAGGATGAGCTCGAAAACCTCGTTTGGTTCGGGTGTGTCGTCGCCCACGACGGTCACGGAGACAAGTTTCGACGTTTCGCCGGGCGAAAACACGAGTGTTCCGGCCGTGGCGACATAGTCGTTGTCGGCCACCGTGGCGGTTCCGTCAGCAGTGGCGTAATTGACACTCACCGGCTGGCTCGATGACGTGGCGAGCGTGATCACGAAGTTTGCCGTCGTGGACGTTCCGGCGGCGCCTTCGGTTACGGACACGTCGTCGATCGAAACATCCGGTGGGATGGGGCCAAGGACGCCCCGAATCGTGACTTGAAAGGGGGTAGGCGATGGGAAGCCTGGCGTTGCAGGAACGACGTCGAGGAAGACAATCCGGTCGTAATCGGGCGCCGCGTCGGGAACGGTCACCAATCGGACCAGCGCCGACGATTGTCCCGGGAGAATCGTGACAGGCACGCGGGTGAGGGGCCGGTAGTCTTCGGTCACGCGGGCCGTACCGGACCGTGTGCTCACGTAGAAGGTTTCTCGACGGGTTGCTGGGGAGGAGAGCTGGAGGGTGTAGTCGAACGTGGTGCCCGCACTGAGATTTACGGGGCCCACGATCGAGGCGGTGTAATTGTCATTGTCGCGAATCGTCACCTCGAGCTTGTTCGCCCCAGCATTCAAAGTGGCGTTGCGGGGACGCTGGAGCGAGATCGTGAACGACTCGTCTCCCTCGCGATGGAGGTCGTCGACCACCCGCATCGTAATGACCTGCTGCGTCTGGCCGGGCCGAAACGTCATGGTGCCGGTTGGTCGGAGCTGGGAGCGGCCCAGAAAGAGCCGGTAGTCGCTGCCGTACGTGGCCGACGCAGGGGGGGACTGCAAGGAGTATCCGACGGTGACGGGCCTCGAGTCTTGCTGCGACAGTTGGACGACGAACTGGGCTGTGCCAGCCGTTTCATCGACCACTGGTTGGCCGACAATGGAGACGGCAGCAAGACACACCCGCGGCTCAAGCTGCTCGATGGAAGGAAGTCGCTGACGCGTGCGAGCCGCCGTGTTACGCCGAAGCCGCCGTGAAGACATCGCCATTGCTTGGGTACTCTCTGTCAAAAATGAAAGGCCGTGTTTCGGGGATTCGTTCCTCGTGCTCCTCAAACCATAGCCCCCGGATTGAAGCCGATGCTACCGAGCCCTCGGAATCCTCGCAACTTTCGGGTAGCTGCCCAAACGGCGAAGAGAACGCCTGAAAAAGAAAAGGACCCGCGGTTGGGGAACCACGGGTCCGAAGCGGCTCTAGAGGTGTGGGTCTTGGGGGGGGGAACAGCCGCTGACGAGATTCTGTTGTGTTGTTGGGGCTCAGGGGCCACGGCGACGCGCCGCTTTCCCGAACACCGAAACTATACACCATGCTGGCGGGGAGTGTCGAGCGGAAAGTTCGTTTTTTCTCCGTGACGGGCAGTTCCGGGCTCACGACCAATCCAACCGATCATCTTTGCCTGCTTTTCCAGAGGCTTCGGCCGCTTCTCCGGGTGCCGGCCCTCCGTTAGGCTACGCACATCTCGGTTGACCGGCACGGCCAGTCGCCCGAACTCCACGTCACCCACGGATTTCTGCTTTTTCCCATGCCAGCGACGCCAGCCGAACCTTTTTCTTCCCGGGCCACGTTTGAGACCGGAAATGGCCCCGCGACGCTCTTCCGGCTTCGGGCTTTGGATGACGCCGGTGTCACCAATACCGCCCGCCTGCCGTACTCGCTCCGGATGATCCTCGAGGCGCTCCTCCGTACCTGCGACGGGTACGAGGTGACGGAAGATGACGTGCGGGCGCTGGCGACGTGGAACGCTGCCAAGCCGGCCGAGCGGGAGATCCCATTCAAGCCGGCGCGGGTCGTGCTCCAAGACTTCACGGGGGTGCCCTGTGTCGTCGACCTCGCGGCAATGCGGGCGGCGATGCGGCGGCTCGGCGGTGATCCAGGGAAGATCAATCCTCTGGTGCCCGTCGATCTTGTCATCGATCACTCGGTGCAGGTTGACTTCTTTGGTTCCGGCACGGCACTTGAGAAGAACGTCGATGTCGAGTTCGCGAGGAATGCCGAGCGGTATGCCTTTCTCCGTTGGGGCCAGCAGGCCTTCCGAAATTTTCGAGTCGTGCCACCCGCGATCGGGATTGTTCACCAGGTGAACCTTGAATACTTGGCTGGTTGCGTCTTCCTGCGCGACCCCGCGACCCGCGAGGCACGGGGGCAAGCTCTTCCCATCGCCGTGCCGGACACGCTCGTGGGCACCGACAGCCACACGACCATGATCAATGGTCTCGGCGTTGTCGGCTGGGGTGTGGGGGGCATTGAGGCCGAGGCGGTGATGCTCGGACAGGCGCTGTCGCTCCTGCTTCCGGAGGTGGTCGGGTTCGAGTTCACGGGGGAATTGCCGGCTGGCGCGACGGCCACTGACCTCGTGCTCACCGTCACGGAGATCCTGCGGAAGGCCGGCGTGGTGGGGAAGTTCGTGGAGTTCTACGGGGCTGGTCTCAATCGCATGCCGCTGGCCGATCGGGCCACGATTGCCAACATGGCTCCCGAATACGGGGCCACGATGGGCTTCTTTCCCATCGATGATGAGACCCTCCGCTACCTCAGGCTCACGGGCCGCTCCGAGGACCACGTCGTGCTCGTCGAGCGGTACATGAAAGAGCAGGGGATGTTTCGCACCCCGACGGCCCCGGTGCCCGAGTTCACGACCCGGCTCTCGCTCGACCTCGGCAGCATCGAGCCATGCCTCGCGGGGCCCAAGCGGCCGCAGGATCGCGTGCCGCTGGCCGCCGTGAAGCAGACGTTCGCGGAGTCCCTCACAGCGGCCACGTCGAAACGGGGCTTCGCGCTCGAGGGCGCGGCCCTCCATCGAACCGCCCAGGTGGAGGCCAACGGGCATACCGACACAATCGGTCACGGTGCCGTGGTTATTGCTGCGATTACGAGCTGCACGAACACGAGTAACCCCGACGTGATGGTGGCCGCTGGCCTTGTGGCGAGGAAGGCCGGGGCCAAGGGGCTCCGCACGCAGCCCTGGGTGAAGACAAGCCTCGCGCCGGGCAGCCGGGTCGTGACTGATTACCTCGAGAAATCGGGCCTCGATAAAGACCTCGATGCTCTGGGGTTCGAAACGGTCGGCTACGGCTGCACCACCTGTATCGGCAACTCGGGGCCACTCCCAGAGCCGGTGGCCAAGGCTGTCACCGAGGGTGATCTCGTGGCGGCGGCGGTGCTTTCGGGCAACCGCAATTTCGAAGGCCGCGTGAATCCGTTGGTGAAGGCCAACTGGCTGGCGAGCCCGCCCCTGGTCGTCGCGTACGCTCTTGCCGGCACCACCGACATCGACCTTGTGACAGAACCACTTGGCACGGGTCGTGATGGGCAGCGTGTGTATCTCCGTGACATCTGGCCGACCCGCGAAGAGGTTCAGCAAACGGTTGCCGCGAGCGTCTCGCCCGACCAATTTCGCCATCGGTACGAGAACGTCTGGCAGTCCAATGCACGATGGAACGCCGTGCCTACGAGCGCCGGGGAGATCTATGACTGGAAATCGACGAGTACGTACATCCAGGAGCCTCCGTTCCTCGCAGAGATTTCCCACGAGCCGAAAGCTCCAACGAGTGTGCGCGGGGCGCGGGTGCTGCTGGCGCTGGGTGACAGCGTCACCACCGACCACATTTCACCCGCTGGAAGCATTGCGAAGGCGAGCCCTGCCGGAACCTACCTCGTCGAGCACGGCGTGCCGCCCGAAGACTTCAACAGCTACGGCGCTCGTCGTGGGAATGACCGTGTGATGACCCGGGGCACGTTCGCCAATATCCGCATCCGAAACTTTCTGGTTCCCGGCACCGAAGGAGGTGTGACACGGCTCCTTCCGGGGAACACGGTGATGCCCGTCTTCGACGCCTCGCGGGTGTACCGAGATCAGGGCACGCCGCTGGTCGTGCTGGCCGGCACCGAATATGGCACGGGCAGCTCGCGAGATTGGGCTGCGAAGGGGACGATGCTCCTCGGCGTGCGGGCGGTGCTCGCGGTGAGCTTCGAGCGGATTCATCGCTCAAACCTGGTCGGCATGGGCGTGCTTCCGCTCGTGCTGCCTGATGCGTGGCAGACGCTCGGCCTGACGGGTGAGGAAACCTTCGACATCCCGTTTGAGGGCCTCGCACCCCGGGCCACGATCGTGGTGCGGGCCACCACGCCGGATGGGAGTGTCAAAGAGATTCCCTGCCTGGTGCGGATCGACACACCCGTCGAGCTCGATCAGTTCCATGCTGGGGGAATTCTGCCGTTCGTCCTTCGGAGGCTCCTGGCAGAGTGAGTTTTTCCAGTGCGACCGGCATGATCGTGCCGCATGCCATATGCCGCAGGCTTTCCCCAAAAGCATGGTCTCACGGGAACGGCGAATTGCTTTTCGAGGCTTGATGCACCGGCAGAGTCATGACGCCCTGCGCGGTTTTTATGCCCTGGCGTAGCATAGAGTGTCGATAGGTCAGGGCAGGTTGGGTGTTCCAGAGGGAGATGCGATTGATCATGCGACACGTCTCATCGGAATCGGTTTCGGCATTGATGCACGGTCGCACTGGCCGTGATCACCCGGGCGCTTGCTCACGCGACGCTGTGGCCTGCGTGGTGATAGCGGAGCTCGAGCGTGTCATGTCGCCCACTGCCGAGGGCCCGCTCTCACCCCGGTCGAGCCTTCTGGACGCAGGTATCGACGCGGGCCGATTGGGCGATGCCCTTGCCCGGATCGAGGGGCTCTACGGGATGCGGTTTCGCGATGAGTGGTTGGCATCGATTCTCACGTGCGGCGACCTCATTGACTGCGTGGGCGAACGGATGTTCGATGCCGCCGACCGACCGACGTTGACAACCGACGAGCCGACGAGTGCCACCGCTTCGCGGGGCATGGGTGACCTGTCTCTCGACCCATTCCCGGAGTGTGCCGCCCTCGAGGAGCGGCTCGCTGGGCTGGTCGAGAACGGGCTCGCCAATCCATTCCTTCTGGCCAACGAGGCCGTGCATGGTCGCACGGCCACGATCGCCGGCAGGGATGTCGTGAGCTTTGCGAGTTTTGATTATCTCGGCCTCGCCGGCCACCCCGACGTGACCGGTGCAGCGAAGGAAGCGATCGATCGCTTCGGCACGAGCGCCTCGGCGAGCCGTATGGTGGGCGGTAACACGACGCTTCTCGACGCGCTCGACACGGAGCTTGCGGCGTTTCTCGGCACGGAACGGGCAACGGTGTTTCCCTGTGGCTACGGCACGAATGCCTCAGTCTTCGCCCACCTCTTCGGTGCCGGCGACCTCATCCTCTATGACGAGCTCGCCCATGACAGCATCGTGCGGGGCGCGGCCGCGTCACGGGCCGGCAAGCGATCGTTTCGCCACAACGATTTCGATCAGCTCGACGGCCTGCTCCGCGATCTCCGGAGTGATTACCGACGGGTCGTCGTGGCGATCGAGGGCGTCTACAGCATGGACGGCGACTACCCCGACCTGCCGCGGTTCCTCGAGGTGAAGCGGCGGCACGACGCCATGCTCTATGTCGATGAGGCGCATTCGATCGGCACGATGGGCAGCGAAGGTCGCGGCATATGCCAATTCTTTGGCGTCGATCCGGCTGAGGGCGATCTCTGGATGGGTACCATCAGCAAGGCCCTCGGGTCGGGAGGAGGCTATCTCGCTGGCTCGCGAAGACTCATCGACTACCTCGGATTCACAACGCCGTCGTTTGTCTTTTCAACAGCCTGTTCACCGGCGAATGCCGCCGCCGCCCTCGAGGCCGTTCGCGTGATCCGTCGGGAGCCCTGGCGGGTGACGCGGCTGCGGGAACGCTCCAGTCTCTTTTTGAAACTCGCAACCGAAGCCGGGCTCGACACCGGACCCAGCGGTGATACCCCGGTGATCCCGGTCATTGTCGGAAGCTCCCATCGCGCGCTTGCCGTGTCGCAGCGGTTGCTCGAGCGTGGGATCAACGCCCGACCAATCCTCTATCCGGCGGTCCGTGAATCGGCCGCTCGGATTCGATTCTTCCTCACGAGCGAGCACTCGGAGGAAGAGATTGTGCGGACCGTGAAGGAGGTGGCCGCGGCCGTGGGCGAGGTTCCGTCGTGAGGAGCCCCTTCGGCCAGGAAGCTTCAGCCCGAAACCGGTGCCACGGCACCAGCTACTTCCTCAGCATCGTGGCCCACAAGATGGAGCTCGGCCGGATCGCAGATCCAGCCACGGCATGAGGCCGTTCCGCACTGGCAGGGAATGGCCGCGTCGGCGGGCCATGAGTAGTCGATGAGCAGCTCTTCGCCTGCTTCGATCGGGCGTATCGTCGTGAGGAAGAGACGATCTTCCTGAGGTTCGCCCGGCTCGGCCTCCCAGTAGAAAATTTCACAGTTGGGATCGCAACTGTGATTGACAAACCGCAGGGGTGCCGCGGGATCGAGAAGTTTGCAGCTCGGGAGCTCCATAACATAGCTCGAGTCTTCGGGATGGTCATCGAGAACCTCACCGTGAATCTCATCGAGCACGAGATCGGCGGGCAGGCGACGGCGGGCGAAAAGCCCTTTCCCCACGTGGGTCTCGTCAATGCGAACAAGCCGGTCAAGCCGGGTGCGGGCCGTGACCGTGGCGGCTGGTGACTGGAGGTGTGACATAGACCTTGAGGATGGGTGAGAAAGCGAATGACGAGGTTCACGCTTGCGGAACTGTAGCCGTTGCCATTCGGAGTGGTCAACCACCCGGCGGCCATGCTCACGGTGACGGACCGAATGCCGCTACCACCAGCCGCGGAGACGATCGAACATCCCCTGACGTTCCTCAGGCGCGGGAGTCGAAGCAGCGGCTTGGGGTTCCTCCTCAGCGAGGGCCCGAGCGGCCACGGCATCGTCACTGATAAACGCCTCGAGAAATGCTGGCCAGTGGCCCTCGAGATCGAGAAGGGCCCCACCCACATCGCCGGTCTTAATGCGATGGTCGATCCGGGCCACCTGCCGGGCGATGTCGCCACGCTGCGCCTCATCGAATGCCAGATCGAACACCTGCACGTCGTCGATCTGCACACCGCCTGGCCCGAGAAGATCGAATCGCACACGAAGCGACTCGACCGTGCGTGTGGGAAGATCATCGACCTGGAGGACAAAAAGCGCCCACTCGGGCGAGAGGGGACGCCCGCCGGTGAGGCCGCCCACCGCCGCGAACCGGTAGTACTCACGATTCCCCTCAACCCCCTCGATCGCCATGCGCAGGGGTGGCTGTGGCTCGTCAGGTTCGAGTCGGAGCCATGCGCCAACGCTGATTCGGCCGGTGGCTGGTGGCCCAAAGGGGTTGCTGCGAACGGTCGAGAGTCCGTTTCGTGATGAGAACCGAAGGCCACGTCCCGCCCCGCTTGCCCCGTTGAAGCCCTGCACCAATTCGATCGAGCCCCGCCGTGGCTCGAGCAACTCCCAGCCGGTCACGGCCGGAGCCCTGCCGGGCGCCGTTGCTTCGGCCAGGCCGAGTTCAAAGCCAGGGTTATCGAGGACATCGAGTGGCTCCGGAGCCGTCAGAATCCCGAGTCGTAGCCGCAGCCGCTCGACCGATGCAGCCACCGAGGCCCGCGTGGAAGGGCTATAGAGAGCTGCGGCAGACTCGACCCGCCCGCTCCCGTCGATGGCAAGCGATCGCACGTCCCATGCGGCCAGAGGAACGGTCGCGCGTCCGTTGGCGACGACGTAGGAATCACCCGTCGAGGCATCCATGAGAGCCGCTGCGGGGCCTGTGACTCCCAAAACGGCATTGACGGGCGCAGGACCTACGTTGACAAGCTGCACCCACGTGATGCCGTCGATAGCCTTGGTGCGAACCACCAGAGGCGCGGCCGCTGTGGCCATCATCTCAAAAGGCATGGCCGGGAGCGGCTCGTGCCCAAGACGGGCTGGCGGTGTCGCAGATGTCGAAAGCCGAGGAGCCCGCATATCCAACACCATGTCAGCGTCGACTGTCATGAGCGATCGGGCAAGGCAAGAATCACCCGATGAGGCAACCGGCTCAATCCAAGCCCGGCAGGGCTGGCGGAGCGTGGCCGCGGGGAACGGGCAGTGCGGAAGAATTTCATTGAGAGTTACCTCGAGCGGCCGCAGCACGATGGACGCTGCACGAGGTGTCACGCCTGCGGCGGTTAGAGCCACGCCGCCCGCAAGGTTTGCAGCAGCAACGGTTGAACGCTCGACGAGACTGGTGCCCGCGGCGAATACATGGGGTGAAACGAAGACGATGGCGGCATCGGCACGTCCCGGCTGGAGCGCCGACACGAGTCCAATTTCCATCATGAGGTCGTCGTGCAGCGGCGGCGTTCCCGCGGTGGGGCGAAATCTCGTGGCGAGTTCACCAGTGGCAAGGAGCGTGGTCGGAACCACAAAGAGTGTTCGACCTTCCTGTTGGCCGATTCGTGCTGCGAGCCTCGTGTAAAAGGCGGTCAACTCGCCGGATCGCCAGGCAAGCCATTCCTTTCGTAAACTCCCCGTGACGAGCGCACCCCGGATCGCGAATCGGTCACCGCCCTTGTCGGCTTCCTGGCCACCGATTGTGGCCAGGAACCTGCCAAAGGTCACGTCATCGAGACCCCACGCGATGCCAGGAAGGTGAAGCCATCCCTCGTCTGGCAGAACGAGAGCCACGCCGGCAACGCCAGGGACGTCGCGCAGGCGATCCGCCGCCTCGCCGACCAGATCCTCGACGGCACGCTGCACCCGCGGGTCCAAGATGTTGTAGTGAATGCCGCCTGGAATCCGTCGGGTGCGACCATCGGCCCCTACGCACGCGATGCCTGTGGTGTCGATTCCCGATCGGAGCGATTCGAGGGCGGGAAGCGCGCTGTCAAAGGACAACGCCGGAACAAACGCGAGGCCCTCACGCGAGAAGATTCGAGCCGTCGCGGTGAGGAGATCATGCTCCGGGCCATCGACCGGTTCGGCAGATGGCCACCGCGGCGACGATCGCGTGTAGGTGCTGGGCCATGCCGCGACGCCTCCGGCATACACTGGCAAAAATCCACCCGCAACGCCCTGGGCTGCGATCGTGTCAACGGAGTTTCGAATGGCAGTGAGGTGCGATACCCAGTCGGTGGTCGTTCGTGCGCTGTCGGGTGCGACAAGGCCAAGGCCGCCGTAGGCCTCTGTGAGGTCAGCCACCGGAAGCATCGCGAACGTCTGCCTCAGTGCATGCCGGTGGGGCGTGGGCCGCTGGGGCTGGATTGCTTCTTGGAGCCGCGCGGGACCAGCGAAAACCCGTACGCGGCCCACAAACGCCGGATCGGTCGTGAGCGGGTTTGCGATGACGAGCAAGGGCTGGCGGGTCGTTGGCCAGAACACAAAGCGATGAGTTCCGAGCCTGGCAGCTCCGTCATGAACTGCCGAGGCCACGTCGAATCCACCTGCGTGGCGAACCCGAACGGCTGTGCCTGCTGCATCGGCTTCGAGAACACAGGCAGCGACGGTCGCTCGCTGATCCGTTGGGTAGTCAATCTCCACGATGTGCGGCACGCCCGGCCGCGCGGTGGTGATCACGATGCCCTCCCACGCCGGGCTTGTTGCCGAGGACGCCTGCGGCAAACGGAGCATCGGCCCAAGCGAATGGGGAGTGACCGTGGAGTGCCCACTCGCGAGGAGTCCGCCGAGTCGGGGCACGAGCGACGAGACATCGGGCAGTGGCATGGTTGGCAGTGGCATCTCTGGCATGCGGGGCATCGGAAGAGATGACCTTGGAAAGCTCGGGAGTGGCATCGCCGGCAGCGCGACGGCTGGCCGGGGCATCGCCTGAAAGCCCCGGGCCGGGAGGCGCCGAAGCCGTTCGTGGAGTCGTGGACTTCCCGGGTCGAGGTCGTGAATCAGTTTCCAGGGCTCGTCATCGCCCTGCGGCGGCGGCTCGATCGCGATCGCGACAACCTGCACCTTTGTGCTCGCGAGCTGGCGGTTCCATCGCATGCCCCGGCGTTCGACGGCGTCGAGCACGATGTCGTAGGCCCCTTCGTCGGACGGAAGCGTGAGCTCGCATTCGACCGGGGCAAACAGGGTGGGCACTTGCCCTGATCGTGTTGCTATGTCCGGCGGCTGCGAGCCGGCGGGGAGTGTGAGGACACGGGAATCGATGACGGTCTCTTGGCGGGCGGGTGAGAGCCGCACCCGCACCTCCACGTCGCCACCTCCTGGCTTCATGAGAAGGAGTGGCGCGATCGAAAGTCGCACGCGGTCGCCGGGCTTCCAGAGACCCCCGGCATGCGCTGGTGGGGCATGTACGACTGGATTCGTCAGCTCAACACGCAGCGCGTCGCCAGCAGCCTGCTCTATCATGAGCCGATTGCCATCGCTATCGAGCGGCCGTTGCCACGGGTCAGCGAGGATCTCGGACAACGGCACATCAACGGTGGCCGAAGGCTGGCCGCTCGCGGTTGCGCTGAAGGTAATGGCAAGCCGAGCTCGATGCCACTCCTGGATCGTGAGCTCGACGCCGTCATTGGCCGTAGGCCGTGGTTGGCTCACAAGGATGCGGCCATCCGCATCGTGAATCGCTGCTGCCGCATCCGCCTGGGTCGAGAGCATGCGCCAATCCCATGATGGCGGAGGACCTGCATCGCTGGCGAGCACTTCAATCCGTCCGCCCCATGCCTGGGGTGTGCCGCCACCCCACCGGATGCGGATCGTGACAGGCCTCGATCCATCGGCCAGCGTGACCGACGCCATTCCGAGCGCCTGGGCAACGACCAGGACGATGGCGAGTCGAAGGAAAGGAATCGGTGCTGGCATGGGCTCGTACAGACCGCGTCTCGGGGCCGCGGATGGTAGCGGCCACGAGCCACCCCAGCAAAGCGTGTTTTCAAGGGTTTTTTCCGCTGAAAACAGACGGTCAGAGGCCGTGTGTGGCTTCGCTCACGAGCGAAGCGGTCCATGCCGTTGCAGGATCGCCTGCGGCCAGGGAGGCGAGCTCTTCGGCTACCGCTGGGCATCGGTCGGCCACGTCGCAGAGCTCGAAAGCATCGTCTGGCTTGGCGAAGAGGCGGCCGCGGTGCGGGATTGGCTTCGTGCTGGTTGGCAGCACGAGGTGCCATGCGGGGGTGGCAATGGCGGTGCCACCGACGGTGCTTGAGACGACACGGTCGCGGTCAGGACCGTCCCATCGCTCGAGGAGACCTGTGAGACTCCGACCAACCTGTGGATGCGTGGGAGGCGAGGTGCGATGCCCGAGCAGGTCGATGAGTGTCGCGCCCAGATCATCGGGCACGAGCAGGCCACCGTAACGCTGCGCTGCCATGCGGCCGCGATGATCAGCGAGGACGGCAGGCAGGTGGATAAGCTCGCTATATGGGGGCAGGGGGCCGCATCCGATCCTGCCGTGCAGACCGAGGGGAAGACCTCGCACACCGGCGACCAGGATCGTCCACGCCCCGCGCCTGGCAGTGATGGCATCGATAAGCCGGCCGACGCAAGCATCGAGCAGTGTGAGCTGGCCAGCAAAAACGTGCCGAATGCTCACGGCGAGATCGGGATCGGTCTCGGGACCGATGGTGATATTGGGCACGCCTGCGCTGGACGGCGGCGGCGGGTCGTCTGGGTTGAGGTATCGATCGCGGAAGTCAACCGGAGCGTCCCATACGATGCCGAGGCTTGAAGCGTGGCACCAGACAAGGCGGTGCTTGCCGCTGGCAACGAGCTCAGCCGCGGCGGCGAAGAGCCTTGCGAGGTTCGTTTCGTTCTGGCGTTGGGCCGGCTCGATCGCGGCGACGGTCGCAATGCCCTGGACATCGACACGTGGTGGGAGTGTGGCTGCGACCGCCGCGTCGTCCGTGGCAATCGCGACGGGCCAGCCATGCTCTGCCGCGGCGGCAACGACCGGCCACATGCCGAGTGACGTTTGCCCGATACCGGCGAACTGCCGAAGCGTACCCAGCGGGTCGTCGGTCGTAGCAATTACGCGGTCAAGCACGAGGCCGCGGCCGGCGAGTGCGTCGAGATGTGGCGTGGACACCCAGGTGCAGCCGTAGGCCGACAGCATCCAGGCGGGCAGGCGGTCGACGGTGACGATGGCGATGCCATCGGGCGGCGCGTCAGCATGAGTCATGGGCGTTAGCTTGCCGCTCGATCGAGGTGGCGACAAGCCGTTACCCCTGCGCCCGACCCCGTCTCAGCCTGGCGGCCAGCCAAGTTGGCGACCGCCGAGCAGGTGGACATGGAGGTGATCAACCGACTGACCGCCGTCGCGACCGCAATTCACCACCAGCCGGTAGCCATCGGTGAGGCCGAGGCTGCCGGCGAGCTGCGTGGCCACGACGACGAGATGACCGAGCAGGTCAGCATCCGCGGCCGTCGCGTCGGCGAGCGATGGAAGGGGCTTTTTTGGAATGACCAGCACGTGGACGGGCGCCTGGGGGGCGACGTCGTGAAACGCCAGGCATTGATCGTCGTCGTGCACGATCTTCGCCGACACCTCGCCACGGATGATCTTCCCGAAAATCGTGTCAGCCATTGGTCACAGGTGTCTCGGCCACTGCGTCGGACTTGCGGCGACGTCGGCGTGGGGGCTTGGGCGCCGCCCATTCCTTCGTGAGTGCCTCGAAGACCTCGGGCGTCTCATAGCGGACGATCGTACGACCCTCGGGCATGGGGCCGATGAGCCCACGGAAGACAGGTGCCCCTCGAAGTTCGAGGTCGGTTGAGCAGTCGTCCATGCCGATCGGGAGGTGGGTCTGGAGAATCTGCTCGGGCGAATCGAAGTCGTGGATGACGAGCTCGCCGTCGTCCCCGCGGGTAACGAGACGCCAGGTTTCTTTTGCCATAGAAGAACGCTCCGAACGGGGCGACGGCCGGCCAAGGCATCGGAATCCCGCACTACCTGGGCTCTATCGGCAGCGTTGGCGGCCTCAGCCAGCAGTCGTTTTGGGCCGCCGCACCACCGGAATCGTCCGTCTAGCCGTCACGCGACGGGTTTTCGATACGAGCGTTGTAGAACGCCCCGGAAAGCTTCCTCGATCTTGAGGGGCCTGGCCCTACCTCCTAGAATCGTTCTCGGAGGGTAAGCGAACGGCTAGCGGTCTGACTCGAAATCAGATGCCGAGTAATCGGTTGCGGGTTCGAATCCCGTGCCCTCCGCTTTTGTTTTGTCGGGGAATCTGAGGGTTTTCGGGTCTTCCGAAGCCCTCCGGGCAGTGTCGCTACAAACTGCCGAGATTGCCCGGTCATGCCCTCGCGGGCCTCGGTGTGCCGTGGGTTCCGGCACATCCTCGTACCCACTTTCGAGACGGCCGTGGGTTCCCGTCGCCCGCATGGTGTCTGATTCTGGACGGTCACGTTTGGGGGCGCTGGTCAGGAAATCCCCGTGCCCTTCCACGCAGCCTGCCACATCGTGCAACGTCGTTCGTGAGTAGTGAGACGTGAGCACGGGCGTACTGTGACGGGCGAGGGTCTGGGCCTCCCGCATACTCGCTCCGTTCGCCACCACGCGCGAGATATAGACCGTTCGCAAACTGTGAAAGTCGGCGACATGCCCTTGCCGGTCGCGGTAGCAAAGGAAGTCGGAAGCCTCTCGCCGGGCCCGCTCGGCTTGATCGTCGCCGGCTTCATCAATCCACACCTTCCGGGCCGCTGCCAGGTCGGCCCGAAGCATGCGGGCCGTCTGCGTTGAAACGTCTGCGAAGACTTGCTCCCCCGGGGCGAAGCCCGCGAGCCATTCCCGCAAGGGCGTTACCAAGGCAGGGGGCAGTGGTTGTTCATCGTGCCGGCGTCGTTTCGAGTAACCGGCTTCGACCGTGCATGTGGGCGGGTCGGCATCGAGGGCGAATGAATGCGTGGTCAGGCTTCGCAGCTCTTTTGCCCGGAAGCCCGTGCCAGCCGCCACGCGGTAGAGCATGGCCCGCACCGGGCCGGGAGCGGAGTGGTCGGGGAGCGTTCGCCCCTCGGTTGCTTCGAGTAGGCGTCGCACTTCATCGGCGGTCATCTCCCGCCGAACGTGCCGACGGTCGGTCTGGGCGTTGAATAGGTCAAGGTCGAGCAGCACATCTTCCGAGGCAAGCCGCTGGCGCCATGCCCACCGGGAAAAGCCCTTCAAGGCCCGGATAACGGCGTTGCATGTAGAGAGGGAGCGCCCCTTCGGTTGCTTCCCATCCGGTTTGGCCGGCGGGTTCCTCATGGCGCCAATCACTGATAGAACGGCCGGGGCCCGCAGGTCGGATAGGCGGTCGATACCGGCGGCCGTCAGAACCTTTTCGAGATACCGATCGGTTGCCGTGACGTGTTTCTCGGTTCGGTTTGAGGCGGCAAGGGACCGGGCGTACTGGCGAACATGCTCCATGATCGGCCGCCGGGCGGCGGCTGCAAAACGCTCCAGGGCAGGATCGAGCAAACCCTCCCGTCTCTTCATCGCCTGGGCTTCAAGGTCGTTGGCGAGTTGCTCAGCGGCCACCTTGTCTCGGCATCGACTGGACACTTTCTTCTCTAGGCCGCGCTCGTCCGTGTATCGCACCGTGTAGGTTTTCGCTTCGACGCGAATTGCCGATCGGTCGTCGGTGAGAGGAGCCGTCCGTCGTCGCCCTTGGCCGTCGGTCCACTCGGCAATCGGGCCGGCTTTCCGGTCGATGATGCGAGCACCCGTCGGAATCGGCTTTGTTTTGGAACGCTTGAATACGCTCGCCATCGCTCACCCCTTTTTCTTTCGTTGACCACGTTTGCTCACGATATGGAGCCCGAGTAGCTCCGCCAGTTTGTCGATGCTCTCCAAGCCGAGCCCACGCTCGCCGCTCATGAATTTGCTCATCGAGGCTTTGTCGATGCCGGCGGCTTGGCATATCGCGTACCGGGTCAGTCCCGATTCGTCGATGGCCGACCGCAGCTCATCGGAGAAACTTTTTCGCGTTGTCGTTTTCTTCGGCATGGGATCATCCTACGCTCTAGTTGGCGGAATGCCAACTTCAATCACTTGCGGGCCGTCTTCAGTCGTTACCACTTGAACCCACCGGGCGACATGGCGGGGGAATGATGGCGGCTTGCAATTCGCACACAGGAACGTGAGCCCGAGGGTGTGCTGCCAAAATGTCGAGCACCCACAACACCCGCACGGCTTCGGTGGGAGTGTGGTCTGCGGCGCCCGGCGCCACATCGCGAGCCACTCACCGGCCGGCGGCGTGGGCACGGCGTTCGGCAGCCGGTTTCGGGGCTTCGCCTGAAAAACGGGCTCCGCATTTGAGCCAGGAAGCCCGTTCGGTGCCTTGAGCGGCTCCCGACACCCTTGGGTTTCGGGCCGCCGCGGGCTCGATGGCCCCCGAGCCCGGAGCCAGTCGAGCAGCTCAGCTTTCCTCGGGGCGAGCCATGCGGCCAGCTTGGGCGACACTGCCGAGCGAGGATGAAACCGCAGCCGGTCGCCGTGGGGCTCCAATCGGATACCACGCTGGGCGAGGGTCCGCACAATATCGGCGGGGCTCTTCATATCTCCCCCCACTCGTCATCGTCGCCATCCACCGCCGGCTCGGGCTCCACTTTCCGGGCGTCTACGGTGTCAACGGCAACGGATTCGCCTATTCCCCGTGTCTGGCGTGAATCTGTAGACGTTGACACCGTAGACAGTCGGAAAACGCTCCGCTGTTTTGTGGCCGTCGCCTCGACCACCCATGAGCCCCACCCGGCCTTTCGCAGCTCCTCCAGGGCATCGGCAGCCATGCCCGCTTCCCGCAGCCATCGGCAGCCTTGGGCTACCTCCCCGGCGGTTGTGTCGCCTCCCTTGCGTTCGATCCACTCGGCAAGCCGCCGCAGCTCACGGGCCTCATCGTCTTCCCCGAGCATGGAGTAGACCCGCTTGGCCTCCCGCTTGAACCACTCAACCAGCTCGATGCCGGCTCGCATGCTCACGGCGTCTACCTTCCACTCATCGGCCATCGTGGTGTCGAAGGCAGCCCACCTTGTGAAGTGAATCACGAGAGCGAGCCTCGGGGCGTACTCTTCCAACTTCGACCATGCCGCTGCCAGGTCGCCGGCCATGTCGGCTTGCTCGTCAGCGTGGGCGTTGTAGAAGCTCACCCACAGTCGCTTGGCCTCGGGCTCCATGCCGACCGAGCCGGGGCGTAGGCGTTCTTCCTCATCGGTTTCGTGTTCAAGCTCATGGAGGCGGTCGAGGAGCCGGGCGATGGCTTTTTCCAATCGCTCGGGCACATCATCTTCCGTCCATCGTTTCGGCCGGCGGGGCGGGCATGTCACAAGCAATCGGGCGAGCATGCCATCTTCCCGCCGGTCTTGCCCGAGGGCTCGACACAAAATCTTCGGTTGAATGCCGCCGGTCAGTGATGCGGC
The DNA here is from genome assembly GCA_041746715.1 of Pirellulales bacterium. Classification (GTDB taxonomy): domain Bacteria; phylum Planctomycetota; class Planctomycetia; order Pirellulales; family UBA1268; genus QWPN01. Next base: position 36,532 of record JBGTGN010000035.1, read on the forward strand.
AGCCATCGGAACGTATGTCGTGCGGTGCGGCCCCGTCTTACGGTCCACCGTGATAGCTTCGCCATTGTGCATCGAGAGCCAGTGGGCAGCGTCGGCACTGCCGGCCTTACCACCGCCCGAGTATTTGTCGAAGCTCCCGAACCACCCGGCCAGCTCGTCACGAGCCATGAGAACCCCTCGGGGGTTGTCGAGCAGAATCGGGGCGAGTGATTCGACGGTGCAATCGGAAACCGTGTACCGCACCGATACGGGCGGCGTGGGTTCATCGGGCGACGGTTCCAACGTGTTCTTGTTTTTCTTCCATGCCGCCTTGGCTTTTTCGTAGGCATCGTAGTCCTTCAGGTGTTGCTGTCGGGCTTTTTCGTACTCCTCCAGGGCTCGCCCTTGCCGGTCACGAAGAGCCCGCATGGCGGCTTTGAATGGGGGCGTTTTGAGCGTGCCCGATTCGCCTATCGTGGCCGTCCACAGAATCGGCAGCACTGACCAGCTCCGTTTCAGTCGGAGTTGTCGAGTGGTACCGATGGCCGACGCTACCACTGCCAGTAGGGGCAGGGCGGCGTAGGAAGCATCGCACCGCATGGCCGCGGCCGTAGCCTCGACAAACTCCCGCAGGGGCTCGGGCAGCAGCTCTGTCGGAAACAGAGTGTAGGGCTCGACCGGCTGCCGCTTGGGCTTTGCTGGCCTGTCATCGGCCGGCGGCTTGCCGTTGCTCGCCTCGATGCCCGCACCGTTGCCGAGTGGTGTTCGCGGTTTACTGAAGGCAGATTCAATCTGTCTCGGGATGTCGGCCACATCCTCTTCGGTCAGCCCGAGACACCGAGCCCGGGGCATGATGGCAGACTCGGCTTCACCTTCCGACCATCCGTGAGCGTGAAGGTCACACGCTACGGTGAAGATGGTTTCCCGCCGGCCACCGCTGGGCAGCAGTGTGCCACGCTCGATAAATGCTCGGCTTGCTGCCGACATGGGCCGTAGCGTTTCCTTCCTCGGGCTCGGGGCTGCTACCCGTGCGGCTTGCTTCCATGGGGCGAGTTCATCGAGCGAGTAGACCCGTGAGGGCTCGATGTCGATGATGCCGGCCACGGGCAGCGTGGGGTACTTGTGATTCGTGAAGCCCGGTAGCCGCATAATGCGTGGGGCGTCGTGAATCGTCTTGTCGGAACCGACCGCCCGGATGATGGCTTTCGTTCTCGCCGTCCATTCGGCCAGGTCGGTCATGGGCTCCGACAGCCGCCACCATGTATGCGTGCCATTGCCGCTCGTGAGCATCACGGTGGGCACGGGCAGCCCGGCCGCTGCGATGCGTCGGGCTGCCTCTTCAGGCGTGGTGCCCTTGTCGAAGTCTGCCCACAGACACCGAGCCAGGGCCACATCCTCCGCTTCACTGCCACCCGCACGCTTCCTCGGGTTGCCCCCGAAGTAGGCGTGGTGGCCGTCGGCGTTCAAGGCTGCGAGCCAGTCGATAAGCCCGGGGAGGTCATCGAGCGTGCCCCACCGCTTACGTGGTGGGCGGCGTTTCTTGTCCTCGGGCAACGGTCGAAACTCGATGATGTCGGCCGGGTCGAATATCGCACCGAGAAACGCTCGGCACTGGGGGAGAGCCTCACTCATCGTCGATCACCCCCTTCATGCTCGATGCGAAAAGCTCACGGACCCGTTGGGATTCGGGCCATCGGTAGGGGCGGCCGATGCCGGCTCGCTGGCACTCCAACTCGCTCGGGTCGTCCACGATGCCCAACCGCCCGCAGTCGCATTGCACGAGCAGAGCAGGCCCGGCGTCACTCCATCGGCCGTCCTCCTGCGGGGTCACGTTGCATTTGATGCGTGCGACAACCTGCCACACATGCTCAGCCGGCGGGGCCAGTGTCGGAATGTTTCCGAAGCCTGGGTGGGGATTGTTGGCGTTCAACGGTCCACCCCCTTCCGCTCGACCACTCGGGGGCACCCGGCTGCAATCCAATCGCGAATGTCCGCCCGTCGCCACCTTGTGAGCGTGCCTCCCGGCCTCACGGGCTGCGGGGCTCGACCACTTGCCACGTATCGCCACCATGTCCGCTTGCCCATGCCGGCCACTCGTGCTGACTCATCGGCATCGAGCAGCTCGGGCACCTCGGGGGCGGTTACTGTTTTCGTCATCGCTTGAACCTCCGTGATACATGCGTTTGGCGGTGTGCCAATCGCTTGTGGTCACGGTAGCGATGGAATGCGGGGTGTCATTCGCCCCGACTACAGATTCCCCGTGACAAACTCACGAGCCGTTTTGTCACGGGATGGCTTCGTGCCGAGAAACGCCGTGCGGACACCACGCCGTGCCGTCCGGCCGTTTGTCACGGAGTTTGTCACGGTTTGTCACGGTTTGTCACGGTTTGTCACGGTTTGTCACGGTTTGTCACGGTTTGTCACGGTTTGTCACGGTTTGTCACGCTTGCGGGGCCGCCGGCTTTGTCGCTCGGCATCCCAAAAGCGGTGAGCCCGTTCCTCCCATGTATCGCCCGGGAATGACTCTGGCAGCACCTCGTCTATGGAAAAGTCTTTCGTCTTGCACCACCGCGGGAGCCAATCGTGATAGAGCCAGGTGTCTTGCTTCTCTGGAGGGCCACCAAACAACTCTAGTTCCTTCAAGTATTGTTTCCATGCCTTGCGAGCATCACGATAGAGCTCGCTTGGGTACTTCGGGGGCGCCCCGCCGCTCGCCGCTCGCCTTCGCGTCCTTCGGCGGGGCGGCGCGTCGGTAGCTTCTTCGGCAATTTCGGGTGCGCCAGCAGACGCCACGGGGGCGAGTTGACCGATGGCCGATTCTCCGGCCCATGCCATCATCGAGTCTGTGGCCGCTTTTATCGGCTCCATGTGCACGAGGCCGGCCGCGGATCGCATTTCGTCCCTTGCGTAGCTGGCATCGGTCTCGCCCTCGGAGGGACTTTCTTCGGTGGCTTGATGGATCAAAAACAGACGGCGGCATCCATCTACTTCTAACGGGTCGGCCTTCCGTTGGACGGCTTTGCAAGCGTCAAGCCAATCTATATAGGCCGTCTTGGCCTCATTGCTCAGGTTCAACCGTGACTCCTTCAGCACGGCTTCGATGTCCCGATGCAATCGGTCGATATCATCCAACCAGATGGGTGCGGCGTAATCCACGGAGTTCCGTATGCGCTTAAGGGCCCCTGATCCCCTCTTTCTGATCACGAACGGTTGCCCGCGATAGCTGGGCAACGCTCGATCGCGGGCGTTCGCGAAAGCACTCCCCGTCGCGCAATGAGCCTCGACCAAGTTTGCTCGCCTGCGCAACTCCTCGTGACCGCCGGGAACCTCAGTCAACGTGGCTACGAATCGTTCGATGCCATCGCATATGCACTGGCCATTGGTGTACGGCTGCGCCTTGATTTCGGGACGCCCCATTTCCGGCCGGGGAAGGTTCTTGTCCAAGGCCGTGGTCAGGCGGGTGGATGCAGCGATGAGGGCGTGTGGCACTCGTTCTTGAACCCCGGTCATTTCATACCTCTTCGTAGTTGGCACATTGGTGGAGAACCGGCCCGCGGCGACAATCGGCCCACCCCGACGTTCGACGGCCCTCAATCGTCGGATGCCGGGTAGGTCACCAGATTTTATCGGTGGTGCATTGAAGTGGCACAGTGCGGCAGCCTGGTGCACAAATTTGCTACATGCAAAGTAGTTGCACAAATTCAGAGGGCGGGTAAAACTTTGCTGGGAGCGCGCGAGAGAGGGCTAGGTATGTTCCATTCACCGTCCAACCAACCCACCGACACGGCGCCTGTTCGCTACTGCGCGAGCTGCCTGGAGCCGAAACCGCTGACAGACTTCCGGCGCCGGCGGGCCGACGGTGATGCCCGGATGAACGAGTGCCGGAGCTGCCATTCGAAATCGGAGCGGCGCCGGCGGATGGCGAAGCGGTCGCGGGCCGGGCGGCAGGCCGTCAATCGCGAGCTGGCGAGACTCAAGGCGGCGAAGTCAGAGCGGCAGGTAGCGCTGGTTTGCGAGAAGATGGTCCAAGGGTTCGGCGGGTTGGATGCTTTCGCTCGTGCCTGGAAAGGATGCGTGGATCGTGACGTTGCGAAGGGAGGGTATGCGGCGTGCCGGCATTTTTTGGCCATGATCCGTCTGATTCAGCACTGTGATACGGGGCGGCCGGCCTACAGCCGAATGTCGGACGATGAGTTGATTGCACTTGCGGAGCGGTACGCAGAATGAGCCATAGATGCGGCGGACAAATCCGATCCTGCGGTTCACCCCCGTGTGTACGGGGAAGAC
>JBGTGN010000036.1:0-21859 GCA_041746715.1 Pirellulales bacterium
AGCGGATCGCCGCCGACCTGTCGGGCCGCTCGGCCGCGTCGCTTGGCATCGGTCTCTGTTCTGAATTCGGGAGCGATGGGCCCCTGGCCATCGAGCAGGAGTCCCTCGGACCGGACAAGGTCACACGGCTTCGCGACGAGATCGGGAGGCTCCGGGTCTCCTGGTCGGCTGCAGGACCAGCCGCATCGCTTGCCCGCGCGGCAGCAGCCGAGGGAGAGACCGACCGCACCATCTGGGTCGTGAGCGACTTCAGGGCCCGCGACTGGCAGGGCGGCGAGATCGTCGACTCCCTACGGCGACTGGCCGACGCGGGCACTCAGCTTCGGCTCGTTGACTGCGGCGTCGATCCCCCACCAGCCGGAAATCTCACGATCGAGCGGATCGCGGCGGTCGGTGGCGTGCCGGCGTCCGGCGTGCTCATGCCCGTAGAAATGAGCGTTCGCAACGACGGCCGTTCGACCGCCCGCGACGTGCTCGTCGAACTGCGGGAAGACCGTGGCAGTCGACCGGCGGTGCGGATCGCCGAAATCCCTTCAGGAGGAATCGTGACGCGGCGTTTCGATACACAGTTTTCAGACGTCGGCGGCCATGTCGTGGAGGCGAGCCTGCCCCCTGACATCCTCCCGGCCGACGACACCCGCGCGTGTGTGATCGACATCGTCGACCGAGTCGAGGTGCTCCTCATCGCGGATGATCCAGGGGCAAGCGGCCGTGATGGCGATGCGTTCTTTGTGGCCGCGGCGCTCGCCCCGGGCGCTGGTGCGCCCACAGGGCTCTCGCCGCGGATCGAGCCGCCCACCGCCCTGGCCGCTATGGATCTCTCGCCGTACGACTGTATTTGGTTGCTCGATGTGGAACGGCTTGATGCCGGAGCCATCGCGGCCCTCGAGGACCATGTCGAAACGGGTGCCTCTGCCGTCTTCTTCTGCGGGCCGCGGACGAAAGCCGACGTGATCAATTCCTCGCTCTATCGCGATGGCGACGGGCTTTTTCCTGTGCCGCTGGCAGGCTCGGTCGAGGTGCTGCCCTCACCGGGCCCCGGCCGCGTGCCCGATATTGTCGTCGAGGATCACCCCGTGGTCGCCGTGCTTTCCGGGCAGCGAAATCCACTCCTCGATGCCGTGCGGCTCGATCGTGTGATGGCCGTCGAGCGGGCCTTTGACGAAGGGGCCTCAAAGGGCCTTCGTCGACTGCTGTCGCTCCGCACGGGTGGCCCGCTGGCGGTCGAGCGTCCGTTTGGCAAGGGTTTCGTCGCGGCGGTGCTCACCACAGCGGCGCCCGTCTGGAATACCTGGGCGCGGGGCAATCCAAGCTGGGTCGTGGTGATGCTCGAGCTTCAGAATCATCTCGCGGCGAGCCGACGTCGGGCAGAGAGCCTTGTGGTGCCCAATGCGTTTGTCGTGCGACTCGACCCTGGGGTGGACGAGGCAGAGGTGGATTTCCTCGTGCCTCCTGACGCGGCGGTCGTGCGACAGGCGGCCAAGCCTGTCGATGGTCGGCTCGAGGCTCGCCTTGGTGCCGATCGTCCAGGTGTGTACGCCGCCCGCTGGCGATCGCTCGATGGCCGCGAGCGAGAGCGGCTCGTCGCGGCAAGCATCGATCCCGCCGAGGGGCGACTCGAACGCTTGTCACGCGAGAGTCTCGATCGAGTTCTTGCGGGCATTCCTTTCCGCTACGACCGCGCCGAATCGCTGGAACCCGACACCGACCTCTTGGCCGGGATGCCACTGACTCAGCCGTTGCTCATCACACTCCTGGTGATCCTCGTGGCCGAGCAGTGCGTGGCCTTCGCGGCCAGCTACCACGCGAGCCCGACCCACCGCGGCCGACACTGACCGAGCAACGTCACCGACTCCACCGAATCCCGTCACGCCTCATGCTTGCTCCCTCCCTCGCCGTGCTCATGGCCGCAACCGCAGAGAGCGGCCTGCGGCACCGTGTGACCAGCAGGCTCGTCGAGCGGTTCGATGCGTGGTGGCAGATGCCAGCAGCGGTGGTTGCGGTGCTGGCAATCCTCGTACTCGTCATCTGGCTCTCTCGCCGTGATGCTGGCGAGCTGCCTCGGCTCGTGCGCGGCCTGCTCGTGCTTCTGCGACTGGCCGCCGTGGCCGCAGTGCTCGTTGCTCTCCTCGATGTCGAATGGATCAGCGAGCAGGAGATTACGCTCCCGTCGCGGGTGGCGGTGCTTGTCGATTCGAGCGCGAGTATGACGATCGCCGACGATGCCTCGGCGGCCGACTCGACCCGCAGCCGCATTGGGCTCGACATGCTCGAAGAGGGCGGCCTTCTTGACGCCATTCGCGAGCGGCACGAGATATCGCTCTGGCGGTTTGACGCCGATGCCGAGCCGGTCGCGCTCCTGTCGCCACGCGTATCAACGACCGTCGATGCCCCGCCGACGAGAAGCGACAAAACCTGGCAGGAGGCGGTGGTTCCGCGTGGTGTGGAGACACGGCTCGGCGAAGCGCTCGCGCGGGTACTCGACCGCGAGCCTTCGGGCACGCTGGCAGGCATTGTGGTGCTCACCGATGGCGGCAACAACGCCGGCATCGATCCGGCCGCGGCGGCCGCGCGGCTCGCCAAGGCTGGGGTCATACTCGAGCCGATCGGCATCGGGAGTGAAACCCTGCCGGCGAATGTGCGGGTGGCCGATGTGCTCGTGCCAGCCCGTGTGTTTCCCGGAGACGGGTTTGCCGTCACGGCCTACCTCCAGGCACAGGGGCTCGAGGGACGACGAGTGCGGGTGGAGCTTCGGGAGCTTCCGACGGCCGACGCAGAGAAGAGCGGAGACGATCAACCACGTGCAGGCGGCCAGCTCGTCGACACGCTCGAGGCAATTCTTGCGGCCGATGGTGAGCTCGCCGCGGTGCGGTTTGATGTGCCGGGGCTGCGGTCGCCCGGAAGCCGCACGCTCGTTGTTCGCATCACACCCCCCGCGGAGGATCGCTCACCGGCCGATGACGTCGCTGCCGCGGCGATTGAAGTGGTCGATCGTGTGACGCATGTCCTGGTCATGGCCGGCGGCCCTGGTCGCGAGTATCAGTTCATGCGAAACGTGCTCCATCGCGATCCAAGCTTCACGGTGGATGTGCTCCTGGGCACGGCGCTGCCTGGCATTTCGCAGGACGCAGGAAAAATCCTCGATGGGTTTCCACCGTCCGATGAGGCGCTCGCGGCCTACGACGCGGTGGTGGCCATCGACTACGACTGGCGGAATCTGGAGCCGGCGGCGATTCCGCGCCTCGAGCGGTGGGTGTCGCGGCAGTCAGGCGGTCTCATGCTCATCGCTGGCGGCGTTCACATGGATGCCTGGCTCGGTGACGCCGGCACAGCCGCGCTTCGTGGGCTCTTTCCAGTGGAGCTGCGGAGGCCGGGCCAACTCCCGACCACGTCGCGATCGGAAGATGAGCCGATGCCGCTGGAGTTCACCCGGGACGGCCTCGATTCCGAGTTCTTGTGGCTCGCGGGCAGTCGCGACGCGAGCCGTGTGGTGTGGTCGGAGTTCCCCGGCATCTATTCGTGTCATCCTGCGAGTGATGCCAAGCCTGGGGCAACCGTGTACGCCCGCGTGGCCAGACCCGGGGCCACCGCTGGGGAGCCGAGACTGATTGACATGGCCGGGCAGTTTTATGGCTCGGGCAGCGTGTTTTATGCAGGCTCGGCGGAGCTCTGGCGGCTTCGCTCCGTGGCCGACGGTGCCTACGAACGGCTCGTCGCCCAGCTCGTGCGGCATGTTTCGCAGGGTCGGCTTTCGCAGGGCGCCAGGCGGGCGAGGCTCCTCCTTGATCGCGACCGTCATCCGGTGGGTGGCACGGTACAGGTGCGGCTCGTGGTGGCAGACGAGGCGATGCAGGCTGCCGTCGCCGCACGGCCGCCGGCCTGCCGTGGAGTGGGCCCCGAGGGCGAATCAATCGTCGTGCCGCTCATGGCCGAGCCCGATCGGCCTGGCACACTGATGGGCTCATTCGCACCGACTCGTGAGGGTGCCTGGCGAATTGAGGTCGATCCCACGCCGGGTCTTGGCAACGAGCGGCTCGTGAAGCGACTCCAGGTGCAGCTCCCAGACCGCGAGCTTGCTCGGCCCAAGCTTGACCGCCCGCTTCTGGAACAGCTCGCGACGGTCACCGGCGGCACGGCCCGATTTCCGGAGCCGGGCGGGTGGACGGCCAAGGACGCCGCCGCCCTGGCGGCAAGCCTTCCCGACAAGTCGCGTCGGGAGTTCGAGCAAGGCGTGGCCGACATGGCCTTCAAGCGTCAGCTCAACACGGCGCTGCTGGTGATCGGCTGCACCTGCCTCTGCCTCGAATGGATCATCCGCCGGCTGGTGAAGCTGGCGTAGCGTCTGGGCCGGCGCCGCTGATCGTCGTGACCGGATCGGGGGAACGAAGTGCCTGAATCCGAGCGGTGTAGGCCGCCACGAGGTCCCGCCGGCTCGAGAAGCCGATGAGCCGCGTCGGGTCATCAGGAGCAACGACCGGAATTTCCTCGCTGTTGAGCTTGGTCAGTCGCCGCAACGCCGTGTGGAGATCATCGTCGAGCGTGACGGTCAACACGGGACGACGCGCGAGATCATCAGCGAGCACGAGCGGTCCCCACTCGGTGCCTGAGAGCGCGAGGCGAATGTCGTGCAAATTGAAAATGCCCGTGAGGCCACCGTCACGGCTCACCACGGGAAAGAGTGTCTCGTTTGAATGGGCAACGCGGTCAAGGATATCCGCCAGCAACGCCGATTCCGGAATGCACTCGAGACCGGTTGTCCTTACGGGGATCTGGCCCACCTGCATCTGCTCGAGCACATCGACCACAAAATCACCCTGATGTGCCGGGCTATCGAGCGGGCTGGCCACCTGCTCCTCGTAGATTGTCCAACGACGCGAAAGACCCATGTTCAGCGCGCTGACAAACATGAGCGGCACGAGGAGGCTGTAGTTGCCGGCCATTTCGCAGACCATCACGATCGACGTCAGAGGCGTTTTTGAGACGCCCGCAAAGAAGCCCCCCATCCCGACCAGCGCGAAGGCCGCCGGGCTGATGCCAAGCGACGGAAACCAGATCGAAAGGAACTGGCCAACGGCGCCGCCAAGCATGCCTCCGATAAAGATAGAAGGGCCAAACACGCCCCCACTTCCTCCGGAACTGATCGTGAGCCCGGTGGCAATCGTCTTGAGCAACGCGAGCGTCAACAGCAGCCTGATGCTCATCGCGGGCTGAAAGATCGGCTCGCCTGGTTCCGCGAGGCCTGGCGGCATGCCGATGGCACCCCATTGAACCCAGCCGTAGCCCCCGTTCAAGACCTGCGGAAACGCCAGCGCCAGCGCCCCGAGCATGAGCCCACCGATCGCGGGAATCACTTGCTTCGGGAGAGGAATTCGTCGGAAGACATGGTCGCGGAGGCCGTAGAACACCCGCACGTAGAGCCACCCGACGGCGGCACAGGCAAACGCCAGCACGATAAAAAAAGGCAGGTCGCTCAGGCCGTGAAACGTGATCGACGGCACCGCAAAGATCGGCCGCGGGGTGATGAAAAGGGCGAAGGTTGAGTAGGCGATGATCGAGCTGACAAGGCATGGTAGGAGTGCCGTGGCCTCCATAGCCGACGACATGTAGAGCACTTCACCGGCGAACAGCGCCCCACCGAGCGGCGCACGGAAGATCGCACCGACCCCGCCGGCGGCGCCGGCGAGCATGAGGAGGCGACGTTCCTCAGGTGTCAACCGAAGGAGTCGTGCCAGGGTCGATCCAAAGCCGGCCCCGATTTGCGCGATCGGTCCTTCCTGGCCCGCCGAGCCTCCCGTGCCAATCGTGATCACCGACGCCACCGCCTTGATGAGTGGCACGCGGGCTCGAATCTGGCCGCCACCGCGATGGTAGGCCCGGATCAGCGCGTCGGTGCCATGACCTTCGGCCTCGGGTGCCCACGTAAAGACGATCCATCCGGAGATGAGTCCACCGACCGCCGGGAGGAGAAGAATGAGCCACCAGGGGCTCGGGTAGCTGATGGCGTGGGCCCCGCTCTCGCCGGTGGGGGGCATGTGGAAGTGGAGCCATCCACCGAGTGCCACGTCGATGACCGCCTCGAGCACTTTGAGAAACGCGACAGCCCCGAGGCCGGCGATGACACCGACCAGCGGACTGCATGCCGCCGCTCGTCCGACACCGAGCGAGCTCCAGGAGGAGAGCACCCGATCCAGAAGCCTGCTTAGAAGGCTCGACGTTGGGCGGGTTGAGGGAGCCGCATCCGTCGTGCCAGGCGTCATCAACTCTTGTCCAAGGTGAAGATATACGTATGAATTCGAGGGCCTGAGGCACCCTTGCGAAAAGTTTAGCCGATCGCTCCGGGAAGCGCCGAGGGCGGTGGCTCAACCGCTACTCGGAGGAGCTGGCGCAGCGCCGGCGGCACCAGAACGGCGTTGGAAGCGGGCTCTCGTGGCGTCGACAATCCGCACGACGACAAAGCCGATGATGATGCCAAAGACCAGGCTGAATCCGGCTTCGACACACCACGCCAGAAGGCCGGTCGGTCCCCAGTGAGCCACCTGTTCAAGAAGAACGTGATGGGCTTGTGGGATCGAGTGAATGATGATGCCCCCACCGACCCACAGCATGGCCGCCGTGCCGACGTACGTGAGCACCACGAGCAACCGCGGCATTATGGAAATTAGAAGTCTTCCGAAGCCCCGAATGGCGTTGTGGAAGTGGTTGCGGGAGAGATGAAGCCCGAGATCATCGGCCTTGAGAATCAAGGCCACGAAGCCATAGACGCCGCCCGTGATCGCGATGGCCACCACCGTCAGGACGCCGAGTCTTGTCGCAAAGGCTTCGCCTCGGACGACGTCGTAGGCGATCGCCATGATCTCAGCCGACAGGATGAAATCGGTCCGAATGGCTCCGCGCGTGCGGACCTCTTCGAGATCGTCAGGGCTCAGTATCTCCAGTTGGTCCGGGGCTGGAGCAGGCCGAGGGTGCACGAAGCCATGGACGATCTGGTGAAGCTTCTCGTAGCCCTCGAAGCAGAGAAACAGACCTCCGGCTGCCAGGAGAGGCGAGATCGACCACGGTGCCACGAAGTCGAGGAGAAGAATCGACGGCAAGAGGATGAGGAGCTTGTTCCGGAGGGAACCCTTCGCGATGTTCCAGACGATGGGAATCTCGCGGGCGGGAGACAATCCGACCACATACTTCGGGGTCACGGCCGCGTCGTCGATAACCACCCCCGCCGCCTTGCTGCTCGCCTTGATCGCTTGCGTGGCAACGTCATCCAGCGACGCGGCAGCCGCTTTCGCGATCGCTGCAACATCGTCGAGGAGCACGAGCAGTCCAGAAGCCATGGGCGTTCTTCGTCCGGTGGAGGGCGAGAGGGAATCGATCATCCATCACGCGACGGCGGATTCGCCGTGGCACTCGGCCACATCATGGCCACTGAATAGATCATGAGCCCCACGCAGATGAGGTGAAAGAGGTTAAGTGGGCCAACAAGCAGCGCATACGGCTTGAAGAACTCCCACGCAAATCGCTGGCCCGCGTACCAGAGCACCATGAGATAGAACCCGTTTCTCATGAAGAATGGATCGCGACGGGCGAGCATCACGAGGCAATAGACGAGAAATGCCGCCATCGCGGCCGACTCGTAGAGCTGCACCGGGTGCCTGGCAATTCCGTCGCCAAAGTCGTGGCCCCACGCAAGCGTGGTCGGGCAGCCGTGGGTGTGGTCGGTAAGCCCCTCATAGAAACAGCCCCAGCGGCCGATGGTAACGGTCGTCGCAAAGGCCGGCACAAACAGGAGGCCGGTCGATCCTGAGATGCGAAATGCTCGCTTGTAGACCTCAATCGCGACGATCGCACCGGTAAGTGCTCCGACGATACTCCGGGCAACGCCAGGCTCGCGCGACAGCCAGAGATTCGTCGTGCCGGCTGCATAGCCACCGATGGCTGCGCCCACCACGAGCGCCACCACATACCCAATCCCCGCTCGTTCGATCCGTGCGGCAGCATCATCCAGCCGCCAGAGGTAGCACACGACCGTCATAGTCGCGGCCGCGATTGCCGCGACGATGTCGAACTGCGTGTGGATCGTCACGACGGGTTCAGCCCTCGGTCTTGATCGCTCGATCGACAACAAAGCGCGAGAAGGCCAAGCACGACGCCTTTCAATGCCAGCAACCCGGCACCGACGCTCCACACGCAACCCGAAATCCCCCAAGGCTCGAGATGCCAGAACCAGGTGATCCATGTGAATGCCCCGATCGCCCCGAGGACATCGGTCGCGCCAGCCGCCACGAGCACTGCAGGACGACACCGCCCACCCCGAACCACGTTCCACAGGAGGACCACGTTCGCTCCGAATACTGCTGCCGCAATGGGCAGTGCAATGACGCCAACCAGCCCCAGGAGCTCTGGGAACCCGTATCGGTCTCCTACGGAGCGCCAGAGCGAGTCGAGGTACGCGTGGATTCCGAAGGCTCCACATCCGCCGACGAACAACGCAGCGAGAACTGTCGTTCCTGCCAATACGATCAGCAAGCCCTTCAAGGCCTTTGCGCACGAGATCATCGGCACTCCCGCACGTGCGTTTCGGTCCACGACAGATTCAGAATGCCACTCATGCGCCCTCGATGGACCGTCGCATCCGCTCGCGGGCGGCAGCGTCGCGATAGAAAAGGTTGTGCGTCTCAAACGGAATGATGCTGCCCTCGGGCGTCACAAAATGGATGCACGACCGCTTCACGCGGGCCAGGCAAAAATTATGGGCGTCCATGAATTCCACGATCACGACGCGAAACGTGTCTTCGTAGCCGAGGCCCGCGGGGAGCGGCACCTCCGGAAGGCAACAGAGGAGCTCGGCGAGCTTCTTCTCGTTGTTGCACTCGACGGTCGCGAGGGAAAAGAAATTGAGCACGTGCTTGTGGAGATCAGGATACTTCTCAAAGGTGATCGCGTTGGGGAGGGCCTCGACGAGCAGTTCGCGGGGAAAGAACGACGTCACGGGTGCGATCCGGTCGCCCTTGCGCAACGCGTAGCCGATGGCAATACTCTCGGGATTGCAGGGCAGGGGAATGATGTCGCCCTCGCCAAACGGTCCCCCTGCATCGATGATTTTTCGCCGGATCGCCGAGAGCGGAAACCGATCCTCTGACGCATCAAAACCTTCGTTGCGGCCGGCATCCTGGACGGGCTGGAAGACGACGCCGCGGACACACCGCCACTGGAGGGCGTGCTCGATGATCGCCGGCAGCTCGTCGTCGTTGACGCCCTGCTTCACAACGACGACGAGCGTCGTCGAGATGCCGGCCCGCTCGAGGGCCTCGAGCGACTGACGGCGAATGCGGGTGAGATCGGCGCCGCGAAGGTTCTGGTGAGCCTCGGCTCGGAGTGAATCAAACTGAAGATAGACCTCGAAGCCGGGGCGAAACTCGGCGAGCCTATCGACGAAGTCTGGGTCTTCGGCGATGCGGATGCCGTTGGTATTCAGCATCACGTGTCGAATGGGGCGTCGCTTGGCCGCCGCAAGGATGTCGAGAATCTCTGGATGGATCGTCGGCTCACCCCCGGAAATCTGGAGAAGGTCTGGCTCCCCCTCACTCTCGACGAGCGTGTCCATCATCTGTTCGACCTCGGCGAGCGGCCGGTGGAGCGACCGCTGCGGCGACGAATCGGAGAAGCAGACGGGGCACGTAAGGTTGCAGGCTTCGTTGACGTCAATGAGCGCGAGGCACGAATGCTGCTCGTGGTCGGGGCAGAGCCCGCAGTCGTAGGGACAGCCACGCTCGGTATGAGTCTGCCGAAGGAGCGGTCGATCCCCAGGCTTCAGGTAGTCGTGGCAGAGCCGATAGTAAGCAGCGTCGGTCGAGACGAGCACCTTCTGGGAACCGTGCGTTTGGCACCGCTTGAGGTAGTAGACCCGGCCATCCTCCGAGACAATTTTTGCCGGCACGAGCGTGAGGCACTCGTCGCAGAGCGAGGTCGTTTGGCCAAGAAAGGTATACGGCGTCTGCCGGCGGGTTTGCGTCGTCATCAATGCCTCCACGGAAAGCGTACCCGAGAATCTCGGCAGACCGTGCCTCCATGCTGCTCGGAAAAGGCCCTGATGCCCTCGCTCCGGCTACAATTTCGCTGCGTCGTGCAGACGCTCACTATCCCTTCCGCCGGTCACTTGCCGAGACATCGCCGCGATGGCAACGATCATGGAATCACCGAGGGAGGGCGAACCGGTTCACCGGCTGCTCGCGCGGATTCGTCGCGAGGCCAGATGGTGGATATGGATCGAGTCGGTGTCGATGGTTGCGGTGGCCGGGAGCCTCGCCATTTTCGCAACGCTCGCGATCGACTGGCTCATCGAGCCCCCTGGCTGGGCGAGGGCGACACTCGTGGGCCTCACGGCCTGTGTGCTTCTGTGGATCGTGGCGACCCGACTCATCGCGAGGCTTTCGATGCCGCTTGGCGACCGATCGCTTGCGCTTGCCATCGAACGGAGGCACCCCGAGCTTGGCGACACGATCTCGACGGCTGTTGGCCTCGCATCGGAGACATCGCCAGACGTCGATCCCTCGGTCGATCCCGTGCTTGTTGAACGGACAACGGCCGCAGCCCGATCGCTCGCTGCACGGGTTTCGCCACGCAAGGTTTTTCGGCGGGGCAAGCTGGGCACGGTAGCGGCAGCCGGGGTCGCCCTCACCGCAGCCATCGCTGGCCTCGCGATGGCACGCCCCGATGTGGGTGACTTGTGGGCACGTCGAATGCTCCTGCTTGACGATGCGGCGTGGCCGCGACGGGTAACGTTTCACGCAATGGGCTTTCAGAAGAATGCCATGACCGTCGCCCGTGGAACCGATGTGGAAATACTCGCACGCGCGACGGTCACCTCGGGTGAGGTGCCAGACTTCGTGGAACTTCGCATGCGGGGCCGCGATGGCACGCAGACGGCACGCATGGGGACACGTGGTGGCGCCGATGCACAGGGCCAGCTCTTCGCTCATGGAATCGAGAGCATCAGCGATGACCTCGATCTCGAGATCCGTGGCGGCGACGGTCGGCTCCGCGACCTGCGGCTCGTTGTTGTTGACCCGCCAGCGCTCGCTGACGTGACGATCCAGTACGAGCTTCCCGACTACCTCGGCGGAGGCATGCGTCAGCCGCCATTTTCCCGGGTCGTGCCGGTGCCCCGAGGTTCGTCGGTGTCGGTGGCGTTCACGTCGAGCAAGCCGATGACCGCCGCCGCACTCACCTCGCGGTTCGCCACGGGCACAGCGGCCGACGAACCGGCCGATGTGTTGCTCGCCGAGGTGTCGGCCACCGACCCGCCAGGCACCGTGATCGCGGCCACGATCCCGTCGCTCGATGCCGATGCCATCCTTTCGGTCAGCCTTACAGACGCCGATGGGATCGCTCCCCGTGAGCCGTTCACCGTCGCCCTCACCGCGGTGCCCGACGAGCCGCCCACAGTCGCCCTACGGCTTGCAGATATCTCTGGCATTGTCACACCAGCGGCACGGCTGCCCCTGGTGGGCACGCTCTCCGACGACCACGGCCTCGCAACCGCTGCGGTGTCTGTGACGAGAGGTGCCGACGGCTGGAGACAGCCAATCGAACGAATCCGTGGCGGTGAGCCACTCGTGGAGTTCACGCTCGATCAGCCCGAGGTGATGCCCCTTGCGGGCCTGTTGCTTCGGCCGGGCGATCGACTTGCCGTTCGAGCCAGTGCCCGCGACACTTGCGGCCTTGCCGGCGGGCCAAACACGTCAGCCAGCGACAACTGGACGCTCGACGTGGTCACACCCGAAGCACTTCAGGCGGCGCTCGAGGCCCGTGAGATTCTGCTGCGGCGACGTTTTGAAGCAGCCATTGATGACCTCGGCCTGGTGCGTCGCGGCCTCGACGATCCGCAACAGCAATCGCCCGCGGGGTTCAAGACATCGGCAGCACGGCTTGGAGAGGCCGCGTCGCGAGGCGTTGGCGAGGTTGGTGAGATTGCCGGTGCTTTTCGAAGCATTCGCAATGAATTCGATACCAACGGCCTCCTCACGCCCGAGCTCGAAACTCGGCTGGTTGGGCAGGTGGCCGATCCACTGGCCGCGCTCGAAGCCAACGGCCTCGGTGGACTCGTCATGGCGTGTCGATCGGCCGCGGCTGACGAGATGGATCGGCCGACCCTCGCTGCACGTGCCGATGAGGCGATAGCCTCGCTCAAAGCCATCCTCGCCCGTTTACTCGAGCTCGAGAGCTTCAACGAGGTGGTCGAAAAGCTTCGCGGCCTCATCCGCGCGCAGGAACAGATCCGTGCCGATACGTTGGATCGCCAAAGAAAACGGGCCCGCGAGGCCTTGGAGGGACTATGAGCACCTCGATGAATACCTCGACCCCACGATCAGTTCGCGTCTCGACGATCATCGTTGCCGCGGTGTTTGCGGTGTCTGGCGCGGTGGCTGCTCACGGCGAGCCGGCGGTTGAGCCGGTGAGCGATGCCGACGTGCTCGCGCGTCGGGAGGCCCAGCTCGCGCGGCAATACGCCGACCTCGAACGGTCATTTCTCCGACTCGCCGACGTCCTCGCCACCAGCGATCCGCGACGAGCCGCCGTTCTCCGCAATGCGTTCGACAAGGCTCGTGAACGGGAGCTCGGTGACCGTCTCAGTCAGATCGTGACGCTTCTCGAGGCCGGCCAGTTGCTCAAGGCAGGTGCGACCCAGGAAGGAGCGGTCGAACAGTTTCGTGGGCTTCTCATGCTCCTCGAGGAGGACGGTGGTGATCGAAGCCTGGCGGATACCAAGCAGCAAGTGCGTGCGTTTCTCTCTCGCGTGACGAAGCTCATCGCCCGTCAGCGGGATATTGAAGGCTCGACCGAAGCGGGAGTTGACTCCGACGAACTCGCCGACCGTCAGCGGAAGGCGGCCGACGAGACGGCCGAGCTCGCCGGCGACCTCGAAGGCTTTGCCAGGCGAAACGACGACACGCCCACCGAGGGCGAGCAGCCAGAGGGCGCGGGCTCTGCCGAGCAGCCACCATCAGAGGGCACGCCGAATGAGCCGGCCAAGCCGAGCGAGCCAGCCGAGCCGGGAGACGAGGCCGCCCCCGGCGACAGCGAGCCCCAAGAGGGAGACCCGAGCCAGCAGGGCGGCGAACAGAAGAAGGAAGGTGAGGGAAGCGAATCCGCGGCGGCCGACGGTGAGCCACAAAGCGGCGGGCCAACGGACGAACAGATGGCCGGTGATGATGAGTCGTCTCGCGCCCGCCGGTCCCGAAAACGTCTTCAGGAGGCCGAGAAGAAGATGCGGGCGGCGCGGGAGAAGCTCGACGACGCTGATCGTCGTGGCGCTCGGGCCGACCAGGAGAAAGCCGTTCAGGATCTCGAGACCGCGAGGGCGGAGCTCGAGGAAATCCTTCGGCAGTTGCGGGAGGAGGAGGTCGAGCGGCTGCTTGTCCAGCTCGAGACACGGGTACGGTTGATGCTCCGTGCCGAGCGGGGTATCCAATCGGCCGTCAACTCGCTCCTGGCAAACGCCGCCATGTCGTCTCGCGAGCGTCAGATCGAGGCCGTGCGGATCAGCCGCGAACAGGAAGAGGTCACGGCCGAAGCGGCGAGGGCGCTGGCGCTTGTTCGTGACGACGGCTCAGCCGTGGCGGTCCCTGAAGCACTTCGTCAAATTCACGACGACTGCGTGCAGGCCGCGTCGCGGCTCGCCCGTGGTGATATGACAGCCGACTCGGTCGGCATCGTGAAGGACATCGTCGCCGGCCTCGAGGAGCTCCTTGCAGCGTTCGAGAAATCACGACAGGAGCAGGCGGAGCGACAGCAGCCTGCCGGCCAAGGAAGGTCGGCCGAGCCGGGTGAACAGCCGCTTGTCGACAAGCTCGCCGAGCTCAAGATGCTTCGCAGCCTTCAGCTCCGCGTGAATTCACGGACCCAGCGGTTCGCCCAGCTTCTCGACGAAGGCGCCGAGCGGGCCACGCAGCCGGAGCTCCTTGAAGCGCTCGCCCGTCTCGCCGAGCGTCAACGAGCCATCGAGCGTGCCGCCCGCGACATCGTCGCTGGCCGCACGGAGTGACACCCGTCGCGATGGCTTGATCTTGTTTGCAGCACGTACAATGGAATCGGAGGACACCCATGACCACGCGATTCCCATTGGCGTTTCTGGTGGGCTGTCTCCTCGGCCTAGCGGCCTGGGCGAATGAGCCCCCCGAGGAATCCTCACGAGCGGAAGACATCAAGCCGCCCACCGACATCACGTTCATCGACGTGCATGTTCATGCCTTCGCGGTGCGTGACGATGGCCTCGAACCGGTGGTGGCATGGATGGATCGCAACGCTGTCGATCGGTGCATCGTCAGCCCGCTCAACCATAAGGGCTCGCGGGAATCGACCGACGAGGAGCGGGCGAAGATGCTCGCCAACTTCGCGAAGCACAAGGGACGGATCGACCGCATGTGCATCCTCGATGCCGGCGAAGTTGCGACTGTCGATGAGGCAGTTGCGATCCTCGAGCGCGAGAAGCGGGACGGCGCTATCGCCTTCGGTGAACACTACGGCCGAGACCTGATGTTCGATGACCCGCAGAACCTGCTGCTCTACGAGGCCTGCGAGAAGGTCGGCCTGCCGGTCATGTTTCACATCGACCAAAACAAGAACATGGTCGAACGGGGCATGGAGCGAGTCGAGGTGGTCCTCCGGAGCTTCCCGAAATGCACCCTCATCGCCCATGCCTACTGGTGGCGGCAGCTCGAGGATGCCGACCGGCAGCTTCAGCAATACCCCAATCTCTACGCCGATACATCGGGCCATGTCGTGCCCCAGGTGCTCGGACGCGATCCTGCCTACGCCCGTGAGTTCTGCATTCGCAACCAAGACAAGATCCTGTTTGGCACCGACGAGGGCTGGTGGTCGTTCAAGGACACCCCGACAAAGTTCAAGCACTACACCTTCTTTGAGTCCCTCGGCCTGCCTGCCGAAGTGCGTCGAAAAATCTACCGAGGCAATGCAGAGAAGCTTTTTGGATGGACTGGGGAGGACAGGTAAGCTCACGAGGAAGAATGCCGCGAGACACGCTTCTGGCTCCGCGCGGTAGTATTGACGTTGGCGGTTGGTGACGCCTCAGGAGATCGTGATGGCCCGATCGACGACGACACGCCTCAATCTGGTCATGTATGTCATGCCGGTCGTGCTTGCCATGCTCGGGATCGTGATGGCGACCGGGGGCACCGCTTCGCTCGGCTATGGCAGTGAACCCGCTTCGGCCTCGCTGCCGCGTGATCCAGAGCTGGCCCGGGAACCATCATGGGCCATCCCGACCGCAGGCGAGGTACGGGAGCGGACGCGCGGCTGGCTCCGCATGACCGCGCCGTATAGCGGCCCTGTCTTCATGCGTGTTCACGACATCTGGGCGCGGCCTGATGCCGCCGCGGACGTTCTCACCACGACGGTTGATGCGATCGCCGCTGTCGATCCGCGGGTTCCCGCATTTCAAACCGCTTGGGCATCACCTGGGCCGCCCGCGAAGCCGCCGGTTTGGACCGGATCGGAGGAGACGGCCGCGTTTCCACGTGAAGCAGTTGCCCTCTGGGCTGGTCGTGAGCTCGTTCGCCAAGGGCGCTTCGACGAGGCCTTGCCGCTTCTGGCAGATTTGGATGTCGCGTCGTCTGTAGACCCTGCCGGGCTTCTCTTCTACCGCGGCTGTTGCCAGCACTGGCTCCTCGACCGCGACGCTGCGATTGAATCGTTTGACCGCTTGCTCGAACGCGAGGCCGAGATTCCTGTGCGGTTCGCGAAGCTCGCCCGCCTCCTCCGCGCCGATATCGCCTCGGTCGAGCCTGAATCCCTCGATCACATAGCGAGGCGAATCCGAGACGTCCGTCGGCGACTCGACCTCGGCCATGCCGGGCCGCTCACACGGGAGGTGCAAGACGGCGTCGTCGCATCGCTCGACAAGCTCATCGAAAAGGCCGAGCAACAACAGCAGCAACAGGGCCAAGGCGGCGGTGGTGGTGGCAGCGGCTCGGGGCAGGGTGGCCAGGTTCAGCCGATGGATGACAGCCGCATTGCTGGTGGACGCGGGCCCGGCGAGGTCCGCAAAAAGGATCTCGGCGACGGTGACGGCTGGGGCAATCTTCCACCACACGAGCGCGAGGCCGCGCTCCAACAGATCGGACGCGAGTATCCTCCGCATTACCGTGAGGCGATCGAGCAGTACTTCAAGCGGCTGGCCACCGGCGAGGACCGCGTACCGTGAACTTCCGTGCTTTCGCTTGTGCCCTTGGGCTCGTGCTGGCGTCCACCGCTCGCGCCGAGGATGCCCCCGACACACGGATCGAGCAGACCGACAACAGTGTTTTGCGTGGCACGCTCGTCGCTGTCGATCGCGAGGCGGTGACACTCGCGACTGACGATGGGAAACACGAGTCGTTGCCGATCGCCACGGTGCGGCGAATTGTTCGTGAGCAGGCTCGCCGAGCGGCTGCACCGACGGTGAAGGTGGTGCTGATCGATGGAGGCGAACTGGCAGGCAGCGATGTGCTCCAGGAGAAAGACACGATTCTGCTCACCACGGCCGATGGCCGAATCGAGATTCCGACCAACCGGATTCGGCGCATCGCCTGGCTGGCACCCGGCGAATCCGAGCCGTCCTGGCGAGAGGCACTTCCCCCAAAACCCTCCAGTGACCTCCTGGTCGTACGCCGCGAGGGCAAACACGTGTTTGTCGAGTGCGCCGTCGCGAGCGTGGGTGTCGATACGATCAACGTGCTCCTTGAAGGCGAAGCGATTCCCGTCAAACGGGCGAACGTGGTAGGCATCGAATGGCTTCGCGAGAATACCGAGCCACCGGGAGGCATCGTGGTGCTTGTCGTCGGTGGAAAGCTCCAAGCCGCGAGCGTGTCGTGGTCGCCCGAGGGGCTCGTCATCGATGATGCTCTCCGGATGCCTGCGGCATCGCTTCGGACAATTGACTATGCCGCGGGCCGCACCGTACCGCTTGCAAGCGTGGAAACCGAAACGATCGACGTCCTACCCTTCTTCAAGGACCTCGGCACGGTGCCCGGTCTCGCGGCGTTCTTCGCGCCACGCACGCTTGCCACAGACAACGGTCCTTCGGTCTTGCTCGTGCGGCCGCGAACAGTCGTGACGTGGCGAGTGCCACCCGACAGCCGTCGATTCCATGCCACGCTCGACCGCGACGTGCCGGCCACGGCGCCGACGGAGGTCGATGTCGTGCTCTCCGTTGATGACACGGAGATATTCCGCAAGCGAATCGATGATGCGACGGCGGGCCGCCCCGTTGCGATCGACGTCGATGTGAGCGGCCGCCGTCGGCTCACGCTCACCGTCGACTTCGTGCCCGGTGATATCGGCTGTGGCGTACGATTCACGGGAGCCGCCTTCGAACGATGACGTTTGTGATGACGTTTTCGTTGTTCATGCCGCTGGATACCACACGAGCGATGCGTTCCTGTTGCTTCATGCCAGCCCGCTGGTCGCCGTGCGCAGTTCTGCTCATTGCCACACTGGGCGCTCGTCCTGGTATGGCGATCGATGTCGATCCGGTCGTGCTCGAGGCGGAAGCCCGGCGGGTCGCAGCGATCGAACGGGCATCGGCCGCAGCCGTCGCCATTTTTGCCGGCGATTCGGGGGGTGGCTCAGGCGTGCTCATCAGCCCAGACGGCTACGCGCTCACGAATTTTCACGTCGTGGAGCCGGCAGGCGTGGCCATGACCTGCGGGCTCTCCGACGGTCACCTCTATGAAGCCGTGCTTGTCGGGCTCGACCCGACGGGCGATGTCGCCCTCGTCAAGCTTCTCGGCCGCGACGAGTTTCCGTTTGCCGTGCTCGCCGACAGCGACGCCGTCGAGCAGGGTGACTGGTGTTTTGCCGCAGGCAATCCGTTCCTGCTGGCGACTGATCTCGTGCCGTCGATCTCGGCTGGCATTGTCTCGGGCACGCACCGCTACCAGTTTCCAGCCGGCACGATCCTCGAATATGCCGACTGCATCCAGGTCGATGCTGCGATCAATCCAGGCAACTCCGGCGGCGGCCTCTTCGATGCTGCGGGACGAATCATCGGAGTGAATGGCCGAGCGTCGTTCGAGAAACGCGGGCGGGTGAACGTGGGTGCCGGCGACGCGATCTCATCCAATCAGCTTCGAAACTTCTTGGGGTGCCTGAAGGGAGGCAAGCTCTGTGATCACGCCACGCTCGGCGCGACGGTGGCCACCGCGGTCGACGCCCGCGTGGTCGTCTCAGACATCCTCGAGAGCTCGGATGCCTGGCGTCAAGGGCTGCGGATTGACGATGAAATCGTGTCGCTGGCCGGCCGTGCCGTGCGAACGGTCAACGCATTCAAGAATGTCCTCGGCACACTGCCGGCCGGCTGGCAGGTGCCGATTGTCTACCGCCGCAGTGGCCGCCGCGAGGAAACGCTCGTGCGGCTGGCCGGCGTCCACACGCAGTCGGAGCTCGCGGCCATCGTGGGTCGTGGAGCCGAACCGCCAAATCCGCCAGGCGACGATGGGAAACCGAAGGAGCGTGGCCCTGGTCTCGCTCGCAAACCGGACCGAGCCCGCGAGCTGCCCGAGGCCGTGCGTGCGGTTTACGAGGATCGGCCAGGCTTCACGAACTACTACTTCAACCTCGTGGAGCGAGACCGGGTGAGCCGCGGGATCGCTGCCGCGAGAGGCACCGCCGGCAAGGGCCCGTGGGTGCTGGAGGGCACGCTCGAGGAAGGGGGCGATTTTCGTATTGAGGTTGCCGATTCGGTCGCGGTGATCGATCTGCCGACGGGCACCTCCGAGCTCGATACGACGGGGGAGCTCGACGCCAATCCCGTGCCACCGGGCAGCGGCGGCATGCTCGCGGCACTCGTCGTCTGGCGGCGGCTGGTGAATGACGGGGCAGCCGCGGTTGGCCGCACGGCCTACCTCGGTACGGCTCCGATTGATCCGCGCCACATCGACCCCTCCGGCGGCGACCTTGTCGATGTGCTCGAAACGGCAGTCGATGGCATCGAGGCCCATGTGCGCGTCGATGCGCGTGGACAAGTCGTCGGCATCGACCTCTGGACCTCTCCCGAGGCCGATCCGTGCGAGCTGCGGATCACGCCAGCGAAAGTTGGCGATGCCAATGACCTTCCGCAGCGGCTCGACGTTTGGCGGGGCTCCGAGCGATTTGGAACGTTCGTGATCGCGGATGGAAGCCTCGGCGGAGGTGCGCCATGAAGACGCAGCGAATCTGGCGGGCACTGGCGGGTGGAATCGTCGCTGCGTCGACCCTCACGGTGCCTGCGGCAGCAGCCGAACCAACCCCGCGGGAGGTGATCGCCCGCGCCGCCAGGAGGGTCGTCAAAATCTACGGTGCCGGTGGGTTGAGTGGGCTTGAAGGGTATCAGTCGGGCATCCTCGTCTCGCCTGACGGACGAATCATCACCGTCGCGAGCACCGTGCTCGATTCGGACGAGATTGACTGCGTGCTCGACGACGGGCGGCGGTTCGGGGCGAAGCTTGTCGGCATCGACCCGCGGCGGGAACTGGCCATGCTCCAGATTGACGCTGCTGACCTCCCAGCGTTTGCCGTCGTTCCGGAGGAAGCGCCAGCGCTGCCGGGGACTCGCATTTTGGCCCTCTCGAACATGTTTGGCGTTGCCGTGGGGGACGAACGCGTCACCGCCCAACGGGGCGTCGTAGCAGCACGGATTCCGCTCGAGGCGAGGCGGGGTGCGGCCGAGGCGCCCTTTCGAGGCAACGTGTACGTTCTCGACTGCACCACCAACAACCCTGGCTCTCCCGGCGGCGCCGTCATCGATGCCCGTGGCAGGCTCATCGGCATGCTCGGAAAGGAATTGCGGAGCACAGACAGTGGCATCTGGCTCAACTACGCCCTTCCCGCGAATGAACTGGTCGCGGGCAGTGAAGCGATCCTCACCGGAAAAGTCGCCACGACCACCGACGCCGATACCCCTCGATTTGAACCACGGCTCCTCGGCGCCGTTCTCGTGCCGGATCTACTCGATCGCACGCCTCCGTTTGTGGAGTCGGTCGATCCTGCCTCGCCTGCGGCCCGCGCTGGCCTTCGGCCCGACGATCTCGTGATCGCCGTGGGTCCGCGGTCCGTGGCGACCCGAACCGCGGTGGAGCAGGCCCTCGGCTCGCTTGCCCCCGGCGACCCTGTGAAGATAACCGTCATCCGCGCAGGCGCCCTCGTCGAGATCGACCTCGGACCACGGCCCCGAGGAACAACGCCATGAATAGCGTTGCCTCAAGGCTCGTGATCGCGGCGGTCTGTGCGACCGTGCTCGCGCCGATGCCTACCTCCGCGGAGCCCACCCTCGCCGAAGAGGCGGCGTTTCAGGCGGCGGTTGCGCGTGTTGCGGCGGCCGTCGTGCGAATTGAACCCCTCGCCCTCACCGCGGTCGCCGGCTCTGGCATCGCGGAAGCCGCCCCGGGCAGTGGCCCTTCCACCGGCACCATCATCGCTCCCGATCTCGTGCTGACGACCGCATTCGCGATTCCAGCCGACGTCGATGCGTGCATCGTCGTGTTGCCGGATGGTGGCCGTCGGGCAGCCCGCGTCCGAGCACGTGACCGCGCGCGAAGTCTGGTGCTCCTGGCTGTTGACGGCCTGCCCGAAGCTCCGCGTCTCGATGCCGTGCCGCGCACCACCCTCCGACCAGGGCAATGGGCGATCGCGGTGGGCCGCGGCTGGTCGGCTGCTGCCCCAAATGTCGCAGTCGGTGTTGTCTCGGCAACGAATCGAGCCTGGGGCAGGGGGGTGCAAACCGATGCGGCGGTGTCGCCGGTGAACTACGGCGGGCCGCTCGTTGACATCGCCGGTCGGGTGATCGGCATCCTCGCGGCACTTCCGGCCGAACCCGCCGGGATGACCGAGGGCACGGAGCTCTACGACGCTGGAATAGGGTTTGCGGTGCCACTCGACGATGTGTTGGCCGTGCTTCCGCGGCTCGCGAATGGCGAATCGCTCGACGCTGGCATTTTGGGAATCACCTATCGGTCGCGAGATCAGATCAACGGTGAGCCCGTCATTGCATCGGTACGGCAGGGCTCACCGGCGGCACGTGCTGGCCTCGTGCCCGGGGATGGTATCACCACCATCGATGGCCGAAACATTTCGCGGATCGCCGACGCGCGGCATGCCATCGGTCCAAAGCATGCCGGCGACACCATTGCCATTGCCGTGGAGCGGAAGAACGCCGAGGGCACTGCCAGTCGCATCGAAACGACCGCGACACTCGTCGCTGCCATGCCGCCCTGGAGACGAGCGATTATCGGTGTCGTGGCACATGCTGAGGGAGAGAAAGCCAAGCGAGGGCCGGTCCGTATCGTCTGGGTCATGCCCGGAAGCCCAGCGGAGCAGGCGGGCATCGTGGCCGGTGACGCCATCGAATCCATCGCCCGTGAACATGATGCCACAGCGACGCCCATCGAGGGGCGTGCCTCGGCGGCAGGCGTGCTTGCCGGCGTGGAGCCGGGCGAGCAAGTCACCCTCTCGATCCGTCGGGATGATGCGATTCGCACGATCGAGGTCGACTCGATCGCGATGCCGGGTGATGTGCCAGCCGATGGTCCGTCAGCCCAAGGCCCCGTGGGCGATCCGATTGCCGGGCCCATTGATGCCGTCGAAGTTGTGAAACTCGCGGGGGCCGATGTCGCCGCTCCGGCGATCGCGGTCATCCCGCAAGGCACGAGACCTGTCGGCGTGCTTCTCTGGGCGGGCAACCCACACGGGAAGGTTGCTGGGGCGGAGGCAGCGCCGTGGAAGGCAGCGGCCTCGCGACATGATGTGGCCGTTGTGCTTGTGGGCTCAGCCGATCCGGCCACCTGGAGTCGCAGCGACATCGCCGCCGTCACGCGAGCCCTCGAGGCGCTTC
>JBGTGN010000037.1:0-58405 GCA_041746715.1 Pirellulales bacterium
ACGACCGGCGGGCCATCCATGGCCCCGGCGGTCTTTGCGGCCCTCCGGCCGCCGGTCGCACCTCCGGGCTCCCGTGCTCGTGCGCAACGCGGTGTGGTTCGCCCGAGCAGCCGGAGCGCAGCCTTGTGCACGCCGCGAGCGAAGCCCGCACTGCGTGCCACTCCCCCCAGTGCGTGTTCCGCTCAGGGTTGCCCGTGTCATGGAGCCGGCGTAGAAAATCGAGCGCAGCCAGGATGGCGAAGCTCGATTTTCTCCGAGTGAAGCGACGGGCACGATGCCCGTCGCGAACGTCCGGCGACATGACACGGGCAACCCTGAGCACCCCAGTGGGAAAACACTGGATTGACATGTCGTAGTATTCCGATATATTGATACGTAGACCAGTGAGCCCGACGGCCCAGGAGCCCCACCATGAAGATCCAACAGTACTACCTCGCCTGCCTTTCGCACGCCTCCTACATGATCACCGATGACGTTACGAAGACGGCTGCCGTGGTCGACCCCCAGCGAGACATCGACCACTACCTGGCCGACGCGGCCGTCGGTGGCTTCACGATCAAGTACGTCTTCCTCACTCATTTTCATGCCGACTTCATCGCCGGCCACATCGAGCTTCGCGACAAGGCCGGGGCGGCGATTCACCTGGGCCGACGAGCAGGGGCCGAATTTGACCACGTCGCCATGAAAGACGGCGACACCGTTCACTTCGGCGACGTGAAACTCAAGGTGCTGGAGACACCGGGCCACACGCCTGAGGGCATTTCGATCCTCGTCTACGACCTGGCGAAGTCGCCGACGGCCCCCGAGGCGGTCCTCACGGGCGACACGCTTTTCATCGGTGACGTTGGCCGACCCGACTTATTGGCAAGCATCGGTGTCACGGCCGATGAGCTTGCCGACATGCTCTACGAGAGCATCCAGAAGCTCTCGGCACTCCCCGATGCCACGCTCGTCTATCCCGCGCACGGGGCCGGCAGCCTTTGCGGCAAGGCGCTCTCCAACGAAACGGTCTCGACGATCGGCGAGCAGAAAAAAGTCAACTATGCGATGCAGCCCATGAGTCGCGAGTCGTTCAAGGAGATCGTGACGGCTGATCAGCCAGAAGCCCCCGACTATTTCGTGCACGATGCGATCCTGAATCGCAAGGAGCGGACCTCGCTTCACAACGCCATGGAGAAGCAACTCCGGCCGCTTTCGCTCGACGACGTCCTCGAGATGCAGAAGGCCGGGGCGGAGATCCTCGACGTCCGCGACGGAATCGACTTCCAGGGAGAGCACTTGGCCGGAGCTCTCAATATCGCACTGTCAGGCAAATACGCCACATGGGCCGGCTCGATGCTGTCCCATGAGATGCCGATCGTTGTGATTGCCGAGGAGGGAGGCGAAGAGGAGGCGGTGATGCGGCTTGGCCGGATCGGTTTCGACAACGTCGCTGGCTACCTTGATGGTGGCATGCGTGCTCTCGAAGTCAGACCCGAGGTGGCGGAACGAACGGAGCGAATCACGGCCGCTGCGCTCGCCGAATGGCGGGCTGGAAATCTCGACGCGGCCGGTCCGTCACCGGTCGTACTCGACATCCGGAGTGAAGCGGAACACGCCAGCGGACACATTCAAGCCAGTCTCAACATCCCGCTGCCGCACCTCGAAGACCGTATCGATGAGCTTCCCACCGGCGTGCCTGTGGTCGTTCACTGCGAAGGAGGGTACCGCTCGGCGATCGGCGCAAGCCTCCTCCAGAAGTTGGGCCGCGACGTCTACGACCTCGTCGGTGGCTTCAAGGCCTGGCGAGCGATGAAGGAACCGGCATCGACCGGAGCCTGATCGGAACTCCGAGGCCTGCCCCGGAAGGCGTGGCAGTCGGGCTCACCGGCGGAGGCAGCGCAACCATTCTCGGAGTCGCGTTCGTGACCGTCCGCGAACAAATAGGAACATGATATCCTGTCCGTTCTCGGCAAAGACATTGCCCGCCTTTCGCCATCGTCATTCCGCCCGGAGCTTCACTATGCCCTCTCTGCAACATGCACTCCTCCTGCTTGTCATCACGCCCCTGATAGCTACCGCTGATGACGTTGCGGCGCCGCCGGCCGAGTCCACGACACCGCGGCTTTCGCTGCCGCTGGCGTTTCCGGAGATCGAGGGATACGGCTCGGTTGTGTCGCTCCCCGAAGCAGGCGAACGACCACGCATCGGTGGTCGTGTCGTATTTGATGCCACCGCTGCCGCACCGGCCGGGAAGGTGAATCGCGGCCTCGAGAGCGCGGCCCGGCTCGTGAACCTCTACGCGTCGGAGGGACTCGGTGCCGCTCGGCCCCAGATCGCCATCATTCTCCATCACAACGCCATGGCAGCCGCCCTCGGCGACGCAGCGCATGAGCGAGCTGGCGGCGGCTCGAATCCCAACCGTGAGCTCGTTGAGAAACTGCTGCAATCCGGCGTCGAAGTCTGGGTCTGCGGCCAGTCGGTGGTCCGCGGCGGCCATGCGATCTCCGACATCCTTCCTGGTGTCAAAGTCGCTCATTCCGCCATCATCTTCACCATGAACCGACAGCAGGACGGCTGGGCGACACTCAGTGTCCAGTGACGGCACCATCCCAAACGCCGCGATGGCTTCTCGGCAATCGCAGGTGAGATTTCAATCAGCGAGGCTTCAGTCGAACGGGCAGCGCCGTCAGGGCCCGTATGCCCGGTCGCTCCACCCATGCGAGTTGCTCATACGGCTTGGCGATCGAGATCGCAGGAAAGCGGGTGAGGATTCGGCGATAGGCGATCCCGGCTTCGGCTCGCGCGAGTTTCAGCCCCAGGCAGACATGAATGCCGCCACCGAATCCGACATGCGGGTTGGGGCTTCGAAAAACATCGAACCGTTCCGGCGCGTCGAACGCTGCCGGATCAAGGTTGGCCGCGGCAAGCAGGCCCACCACGAGCTCTCCTCGCTTCAGCGGCACGCCGTGATACGTCATGTCTTCTCGTGCGAGCCGAGGCTTGGTCATCTGGATCGGACCGACATACCGAAGCACCTCGTCGACCGCGAGATCGACACGGGACCAGTCTGACTCCACGGCCGCGCGGGCGTCCGGTCGCCTGAGAAACTCGACGAGGCCGTCTGTGATGAGATGGACGGTCGTCTCGTGGCCGGCCAGGAGAATCAGAAAGCACATCGCGAGGAGCTCTTCTTCGCTCATGTGGTGCCCCTCGTGGCTGGCATGAACGAGGCTTGAGAGCAGCCCTGGCTCCGGCGTGCGACGGCAGTGCTCGAATCGCGACCGAAAATAGGCCATCAGCTTCCACAGACCGGGCAGCCCCCGAAGCATGCCCACGAGCGACGTGGCGGTCGTCATGCCGGATGCCCATCTCGCAAACTTCGGTCGATCCGCGGCAGGAAGGCCGAGAAGCTCCGAGATCACGGCGAGCGGAAACGGCCGGGCAAAGTGCTCCATGAAGTCGACGACGCCGTCGCGACTCCCCGCGGCCTCTCGCTCGAGGTTGTCGAGGAACTGATCGGCAGAGCGCTCGATCGCCGGCCGCATCCCTTCCACGCTCTGCCGCTGAAACGCCTGATCGACAATGCTCCTCAGCCGCCGGTGGTCCGGCTCGTCCTTGAGGAGCATGTTTTGCACGAGCACGCGGAGCGAGGCCGGCATCCACGGGAGAAACGAATGGCCTTTTCGGCCCGCGTTCCTCGACTCCATGCAGAAGTGGTCGCGGTCGCGAAGGACCTCCTGCACCGCCTCGTAGGTCGTGGCGAGGCACAGCTTGCCGACGATCGGAAGCCGAACCCGCACGACAGGGCCTGCCTCGCGGAGCCGCTGGAGCGTCGGGTGCGGATCACGTTTGAACTGCGACGATGTGATATCGAAGTTCTGAACCATACGGAACCATCGCGTGTTAGCGCATGTCAGCGGACAGGTATGCGTTCGACGAGGTCGAGATTCTCGGCGTTGGCCGCGCCGCCGATGAGGATCATGTGCGAGTCGCCATCGGGAACGGCACGGTGGACAATTCGCGGCACGACGCTCGCGATCGGCTCCCATGCGGTGCCGTCGGCGGAGAGCCTGTGGATGCTGCCATCGGCCACGCTCACATGAACCCGCCCGCCGATCGTGCAGGCCGCTGGGGCAAAGCCATTCATCGATTCACCGGGGAGGTCCGGGCCTTTTGACCACGTGTCGCTCTTCGGATCGAAGATATCGACGCTCCTGCTCGCATCTTCCTCGTCGGTGAAACCACCGATCACGTAGAGCTTGCCAGCATTGACCGCGGCGATGAGGGCACGTCGCACGAAGGGCTGCGGGAGCGTCTTCCAGTTCGCGGCCGGATGGGAAAGGTCGAGGGTGAGCATCTCCTCACACCAATCTTCGCCGTCGTGGCCGAGCATGTTCCATCCGCCCACCACATAGAGCGTGTCTCCAACGACGGCAACATCATGGCTCGACCGCGGTTCCGGCAGTGAGGGGAGGTCCGTCCACTTTTTCGTCGATGGATCGAAGCACGAGACCGTGGCAATCGAGAAATTCTCGGCAGGCTTGTCTGGTGGGTTCCGAGGGTCCATGCCTCCCACGCGATAGACCTTGCCTCCGTGAGTGGCAAGGTTCATGCCTTGAAGACCTGGCCCCGACGGGAGCTCTTGCCATTCACCGTCACCGCTCACGGGTCGGCGGAAGAACCGGCCGGTGACGGCCTCGGTCGAATAGGTGTGCACCGGGGCGACATGGCCGCCATACACGTAGATCTGTCCGTCGCAGGCGACCGCGCCCAGGCTCGACACAGGGATCGGAAGCGGTGGAAGCTCTTCGGTCTTGGTAAGCACGGCATGCGTCGATTTGGCAGCGCCGTGGTGACCACCCGGCACATTCATGACGATCGTAGGGTAATGCCGCACCTCGGCGTAGGCGTCGCCGTCATGCTCGCCCGAAACGGGCACGACGACGCGCGTCCACGCGCCATACCGTCCCGCCTGCTTGAACGTGGGCGTGTGGCCGGCGTCGTCTGTGACCACCTCCTCGACGTCACCGTCGGGGAGCAGAATCGTCACCTTCGCATCGGCGACCGGTTCTCCTGCTGCGAGAAGCTGGAACCGCGCCGCCCCCGGGTGGCCCGCGGGCACGAGCTCGGCCGGCGATGCTTCACCGATCCGCGCTGACGATCCGAACGGGTAGCCAATACAGGCCTTTGGGTGATACACGACCAGAAAGGGCTTGGGGCCGTGCTTCATGATGCCGTGGGTGAGCGTGCCGTGAATCGCCCCACGCATCTTGGCCGGAAGTTTCACAAGTCGTGTTTCGCCTTCCCTTGCGAGCTTGAGGGCACCTTCCTCACCTGCTCCGTCACGGGTCACGAGCTCGACCCGATCGACGAGAGCCGGATCGATGTCTTCGTCGACCTCGAGTGTCTCGCTCAGAATGACGCGAGCGGTCTCGCCCGATTTCTCAGGGACAACAAACACAAAGTGAGCACGTGCCGCCGGGCCGAAAACGGCAACAGCCACAAGAGCCACCACAACTCGGTCGATACAGACGCGGAAACTACGGACTGGATGAATACGCATCGGTTTTCCTCATTCAGGGTGTTCTGGAAGCTTGGGAGGTGAGTGCAAAGTCGAAGTTTGTGTCGCCATCGGCCGTCATCTCAAGCGAAAGGGGCGACGCTACAGACCCATAGACCACGGGAAATGGTCGCCGAGGCTGGGGCTGCGACCCCTTTGCCGGATGGTGGAGCGAATCGATGGGTGGATCATCCGCGATCTCAACACGATACCGACCCGGAATGAGACCCACATCACGAGTTACCTCGTAGCGGCCTGACTTGATCGCCGCGCCGGTCTTTCCCGCCTGAATGTCGAGGGGAATAAACATGATCACCGCCTCGTCGAGTGCTTGGCCATCGAGCGTGACGTTGCCGGTGATCGCTCGCTTGACCGGGCCGCCACACCCGGCCGCCCCCAAGACCGTGGCAATGCCAAGGGCCGCAGCCGTCGAGCGGCGAACAACTCCGCGACGCACGACCCTCGCCACAACTGCGTCCCTCAGCGTCATGGCATCTCCGTAATGACCTGACCGTCAGCGCGGTTCGCGAGGTATCGCAGAACGTCGGCACTCGCATTCTCGGGCACGAACCGGACCGATGCGTCACAGAAGACCATCTGTACGCCGCCGTGGTGGTCGCTGCGGAAGGTGTCGAGTTCGCGGTAACCCGTAACAAGCTTGGTGGCATTGAAGACGCCACTTGTCGATGCCACGCTATGAAACGGATATCCATCGGCCCAACGCGTCGATCCGCCGTTTTTTCCGTCAGGAAGTTTGCCGAGACCGTAGTCGAGGTCACCGCCCAGGAACGTCTTCGACGTGCCGTCGGCTCCCGAGATCACCTTAAGGCTCGTTTTCGCCTTTGTGTAAATGACGATGGCCCCATTGTGGTATTCGGCGCCCCAGTAATTCGTCCAATGGCCATAACCGCTCCCGCTCGACAAAGCGTAGCTGCTCCAGCCTGATTCTGGTGGGGGCGACGGCACCGCCATCGACGGACAAACCAACACGTCAATTCTGGTTTGACGAAAAGCCTTGTTGGCATCATCGCTTACGAGTTTGGTCGGATCGAATCGCTCGTGGAGCGCTCCCTCCTCGAGAAACGGAAGCAGCGGCACGAAACTCCCCTCGCCTTGATCGCCAGCCGCGCTCGGCAGGCGACGCTTCACATTGTCGTGGAGATGCACAGCCAACCCGACCTGCTTGAGGTTTGAGCCACATTGCGTCCGCCTGGCGCTCTCCCGTGCCGACTGCACGGCTGGCAAGAGGACCGCGATAAGCGTCCCGATGATTGCAATCACCACGAGGAGCTCGACCAACGAAAAACCTTGGCGATCTTCTTCTGAGTTATGCGGCACGGTGACCTCGTGAGCGACGGAGGCGAATCCATCCAAACACGGCGGCTCCAGCGAGAACAGCCCACGTGCCAGGCTCAGGCACCGGTGCAATCGTCGGATTGGCAATGCCGAGGGTCACACTGCCAGGCAAGCCGGTACCGACCTGGCCAGCCGCGAGGCCGATCTGAATATTGCCGATGTTGTCGAAGATTGCAGCAAAGCTCGTGGCGTCTGGCACCGCGCCGAGCGAGCCATAGGACTGAAACGACGTCGTCGAATCGACGATCGGAACGGTCAGCTTCGTCCATGTGCTGGCCGGCACGAGAAAGTCAACGGAGCTCGCGCCAGGATTGTTTGACGGATCGGCAAAGCGCACCGAGACGTTCAACGAACTGGTGTGGTCGTGGAAGAAGTCCACGCTGAAAACCCCAACCCCGTCGGTGATCCAGTCGCCAACGAAAGCATCGCCGCTCGAGTTAAAGCCGTCCTGGCCTCGAAAAATTGTTGGCCCAATGAAGCCAGGCCCTGGAATGAAAATGTCACCTGGAGTGCCCAGTCGCGAAATGAACGTGCCACCGCTCGGTCCTCCGGCTGCATTCCATGTAGCCGGCGTGCCGCCGGAGTCGGTCGCCCAGTTCTCTGCGGTTGTCGCAAACGACTCCGTGAACGGCACTGTGACGGCGTGCGCCGACGCAGCGGCGACTGTCGCTGCAACAGCAACGACGGCGGCAAGGGAGCGGCTGAGCCGCGCGAGGTTC
Organism: Pirellulales bacterium; assembly: GCA_041746715.1. Classification (GTDB taxonomy): domain Bacteria; phylum Planctomycetota; class Planctomycetia; order Pirellulales; family UBA1268; genus QWPN01. The sequence continues at coordinate 7,618 of JBGTGN010000037.1, forward strand.
TGAAGGTTGAAAAAGCTAGTAGCCATAAATAAAACTCCTCGGGAAAAGGCCGCGATGGCGGCCGGGTGGGTGTGATCTCTGCTCGGAACGGAAAGAACGGGCCCGACACCACGCGGCTCAATGCCGCCGGAGTGGTCAGGCGTAGTCATTTCTTCACGAGCGTCTCCTGTCTGCTCATCCATCGGTGAGACGACGGGGCAGCCAACCGCTGGCATGAGATGCCAGCGATGGCGGCGTCCCTTCGGACCACCGCGACGAAGAGGCGACGGTTGCCCTTCGTTGGCTGGCTGGCAGACGGGTCTGAGACCCGAGGCTGGCTGGCTTGAAAACTGACGTCTTGACCACACGGCCGAAACGTCAGATAGTGAGAATCAATCTCTAGTGAGAATCTAGCCAAATGATTTTGGCTGTCAAGCGTTTTTTCGAAGCTGGACTAGTGAAAATGAAAAATGGCTCAAAAAAGCCAGAAAATCGTCTGGATATCGAGCATTCCGGCGACCCCGTTTCGCCAGCACCGACCGCAGACAGGCCGGCTGAGCCCGTCGTAATTTCTTCGGAATTGCTCCTCGCTGGCCGGACTGAGATCCAGATTCGTCACCGCGGCGATATCTACCGGCTCACCCTCACAAAGGCCGGCAAACTCATCCTTCACAAGTGACGTTGCCTGTCAGGCCAGCCGCTACGATGACCCTTGAGATGCCCATGAAGTCAACCACCGACTATCTCTCATTCACCCTCCCTGCCCGGATGGCGTTTCGCAACATCACCCCCGAGGTGGAGGGAATCGTGAATCGCTCAGGCGTTCGTGAGGGCCTGTGCCTCGTCAACGCCATGCACATCACGGCAAGCGTGTTCATCAACGACGATGAGGAGGGGCTCCATGATGACTATGCCCGGTGGCTCGAGAAGCTCGCCCCGTTCAATGCCGACCCCGCCGTCTATCGCCATAACCGCACTGGCGAAGACAATGCCGACGCGCACATGAAGCGGCAAGTCATGGGCCGCGAAGTTGTCGTGGCCATCACCGAAGGCAAGCTCGACTTCGGCCCGTGGGAGCAGATCTTCTATGGGGAGTTCGACGGCCGCCGCCCGAAGCGGGTGCTCGTGAAAGTGATCGGCGAGTAGGGGGAAATACGACAGGACAGGAAAGTCGGCAAAGCCTGGCAAGACAGGGCGACTGTTGCGAGGTGGCCGATTATGCCGATTTTGAGGTGGGTTTCTCTCCCCGCGCGTCGCGGGAACGCCTCGATCGGATCACAACGTGCCAACGCTCTGGCGACTATGTGCCTCCATCACGAGAGTCGCGATCTCGGCTGCGGCCATGCTGTGCGCGAGCAACAGCCGTGGCGAACCGCTGCCACCACCGGTGCAACGGACTGAGGCCGAGCCGATCGACGCGCTCACCGCAGACGTCGCGTCGCTCCAGGCGCAGCTTGACGAACTGAAAGCGGCGATCCAGCACGGAAAGAACGCACCCCATGCCTTCATCCCGAGCAGTCTTTCTCCTCACGGCAAACCGACACTCGATCTGGGCGGGCAGGTTCAGGGCGACACGGTCCTCTTCAGTCAGGATCCCGAAAGCATCGCCGCGCTGGGCGATCTTCAGGATGGCGCCCAATTTCGCCGCATCCGCATCTCGGCCCGAGGAAAAACATGGTACCAACTCCAGTACGCACTCGGGGTTGATTTCGCGTTGGCCAATCGCCCGGCGTTCCTCGACAACTACCTCGAGTTCAACCACGTTCCGTGGCTTTCCAACGTTCGCGTCGGTCACTACTTTGAGCCGTTCAGTCTTGAGCGGGTGACCCAGAACCGCAACAACACGTTCATGGAGCGGTCGCTCGTCGATACGTTTGCCCCGGCCCGAAACGCTGGCGTGATGGCCTTCGGCTGGGCCGAGAATGAGCTGGCGACGTGGCAGATCGGCACGTTCCGCACCAATAGCGACAACGTCGGTAACGACTCGTTCGAGAGCGGCCAGGCGATCACCATGCGTGGCACCTGGCTGCCGTACTGGAACGACGCCACCGATGGCCGTTCGTACCTTCACCTCGGCGCCGCATATAGCTTCCGGGCGACTGAGCAAGACTCCGTTCGCTTTCGAAACACGCCTGAGATCCGCAAGTCGCAGCCTGACAGTGAGCCCACCGCAAACCCCGGCACGCCTCCCTTTGCACCGCTCTTCGTCGATACGGGTTTCATCCCGGCCCGCAACTTCCAGCTTTTCGACCCGGAGTTTGCCCTCATCCTCGGGCCCGTCTCCTTGCAATCCGAATACGCATTCGCCTTTGTCGATCAGATTGGCGGCCCCCCGCTCTTCTTCAACGGCTACATGGCTCAAGCAAGTTGGTTTCTCACGGGCGAACACCGTCCATACGACAGACACGCTGGCGTTCACACGAGAATGCCCGTCCGCGACGAGTTTTTTCTCGCCCAAACAGGGCGAGGCACAGACTGGGGCCTCGGCGCCTGGGAGATCGCGGGCCGCTTCTCGAACATCGTGCTCAACGACAAGAACATCCAGGGCAACAACCTCACCGACTTTACGCTCGGCCTCAACTGGTATCTCAACCCCTACACGCGAATGAAAATCAACTACGTCCGGGCGTTCCTCGAAGACACGACGGCCGGCAACAGCCTCACCGACGCCTTCGGCATGCGTTTTGACGTGGAGTACTAATTACACGGATTCGCGGCCATCCATGGCCCGCGAATCCTTGCCCGGCATCCGCCGGGAAGAAAGCGACGCATCCAGCGTCGCAGCGAAGGAGTGCGCCACGCCAAGCGAGTTGCTCATCCATGGCCCGCGAGGGGTTGCCGTGCCACGGAGCCGGCGTTGTAGGCTGAGCGAAGCCAGGATGGCGAAGCGAAGGCTACATCGAGCGAGTGAAGGGCAGGATGCCCGTAGCGAGCGTCCGGCAAGGCGGCACGGGCAACCCCGAGCCCACGCTGGACAATGCTTCGGGCCCCGCATGCGGCGCATCATTGATCCGCGGCCAAGGGTTCAGGCGAATGTCGTGCCGAACATCATTGCCATCCATCACCCGCGAATCCTTGCCCGGCAAGCGGCACATTCCCCGTCATCGCCCCCGTTTGACAGCGGAGGCTTCCTGGGTGCGGATGGGCCGATAGACAAGATGTGCCACCGACTTACCACAGGACGCTGCGGACTTCTCACTGGTTCACCAGGGCCGTAGCTGTTGCCGTCTGCGCGATCCTGTTCGTGCCGAGGGCCGCGCGGGCCCAGCCGGCGCCAAAGCCGTGGGACGCGATCCTCATCTGCAGCTTCAATATCCAGGTCTTCGGTGAATCAAAACTCGCGAAGCCACAGGTGGTTGAGATCCTCGCTCGCACCACGAGAAAGTTCGACATCGTCGCGATTCAAGAGGTGCGGGCCAAGTCAGACGACATCATCCCGCGTTTCGTCCAGGCCGTGAATGCCGATGGGAGTCGATACGCCCATCTCGTTGGCCCCCGCGAAGGCCGCACCGTGAGCAAGGAGCAATACGCGTTTCTCTACGACACAACGCGGATTGAACTTGACCCCACGAGCCCAGCGGTATTTCCAGACCCATCGGATCGGCTTCATCGCCCGCCGATGTGCGCCCGGTTCCGAACGAGGATTCAGCCTGTCGAAGCAGCGTTTACCTTCTGGCTCGTCAACACACACACCGACCCCGACGAGGTACCACAGGAGCTAGACGCCCTGGCTGATGTTTTTGCAGCGATGCAGAGGGCCCGCCCTGACGAGGACGACGTGATCATGCTCGGCGACTTGAACGCAGGGCCGCCACAGTTCAACGCCTTCAAACGCATCCCGAATATCGGCTGGGCCATCGCGGGCGTGACCACCAACACCCGCCGCTCAAAGACCTACGACAACCTCCTCTTCGCCTGGCCGGCCACGGGCGAATACCTCGGTGCCACCGGCGTGCTCGACCTCCAGAGCACATTTGGTCTTCCCCTCGAAAACGCCCTCGAGGTCTCCGACCACAACCCCGTGTGGGCCGCGTATCATCCCTGCGAAGCGCATTACTCGCAGCAGGTCCCAGTCGCTGGCCGGCCGCATGCTGCACCGGTTCGCTAACGGCTCGCAACCCAGGACATGGCCTTCGTGGCGAGGCGGTCGAGGGCGGCGACCGATGCCTCAATGTGCTCGCGGCGGGTGTCTTCGATCTTGTTGTGGCTGATGCCGTGGAGACTCTGCACGAAGAGCATCACCGTTGGGATGCCTGCACGGGCGACCTCGGCGGCGTCATGAAGGGGGCCCGATGGGAGCCTGTGGCTGGGGCCGCATGTCTCTCGAATCGCCTCGTCGGCCATATCGATGAGCGCGGGATCAAAAGGCCGCGGCGGAATCGCCCAGAGCCGTTCCCACTGCACCTCCACGTTGCCCTCGGCAGCAAATTTTTTACTGGCCTCGACGGCCTCGGCATACATACGGGCGAGCAGGTCGGGGTCGAGATGCCGCTGGTCCAGGGTGATGCGGCACGTCTCCACAACGCTCGTCGCGATCCCCGGCTTCGTCGAACACGAACCGATGGTGCAGACACCTTGGCCGCTTCGGCGGGCTATCGAATAGATCTCGGGCGACATCCGGGCCGCTGCAAGAAACGCGTCGCGACGGCGGTCCATCGGCGTAGATCCGGAGTGGGCCGCCTGACCGCGAAACGTGATCGCGTGACGTTCGACGCCGAACGTGCCGAGTACGGCGCCCAGTGGCAGGTCGAGATCAAGCAGCACCGGCCCCTGCTCGATATGGAGTTCGAGGTAGGCCGCGGCGGTGGCAAGCTCCTTCCCAGAGTCTCTCACACGATCAAAGTCGATCCCGACCTCGCGGAGCGCATCCGGGAGTGTGACACCTGCCTTGTCGACAAGGCCGCGGGCCTCGTCCATGTCGAGATTGCCCGAGCATGCAGACGACCCAAAAAGGCTTTTCCCGAACCGGGCCCCCTCTTCATCGGCCCAGTCCACGACACGAAGCGTGATCGGCGGCCTGCCGTTGTACTCCGCTGCCACGCGACGCATCACTTCGACTCCCGCGAGCGTGTTCAGGCAGCCATCGAGCCAGCCGCCGTTCGGCACCGAATCGATGTGGCCACCGACAAGAACGGCCTTGTCACTCTCGCCCGGAAGCGTCGCCCAGAAGTTGCCGGCGGCATCGTCGTGCATCTCCACAGGGAGCCCGGCAAACCGCTCGCGAAGCCATGCGCGAGCCTGCACCCACATGGGCGCGAAGGCCACCCGCTGAGCGCCATCCTCGTTGCTCGTAAGCAACCGAAGCTCTTCGAGTTCACGAACGGTTCGCGAGGGATCGAGTGTCGCCATTCGAGTATTTCCAGGTTCGAAATGTGAATGCGTCTGGTGAGCCCGTCGAAGCCGCCGGCCGCCTACCTCCCTCGGGGAACAACCTCGAAGCCGGCCACGGTCACACGGCTGCCTGCGGGAAGCGAGATACCGAAAACGCCTTGTGACCGAGCGGCTTTGTCATCAGTGACCTCGAACGGGCACTCCGTGCCGTTCACCCGACACGTGAGCTTCCCCGTTTGTCGGACAAGCTCAATCTCGATCGTGTCTGCGGGAAGCCGCACGGCTGCTGCGGTCGCAGCCGCCTCGCCCCGCGAGCCGGTGAAGAGGCCACACGTCTGGCCATTCGGAAGCGACAAGAAATAAAAGCGGAACGCAAAGTTGGCCGGCAGCTTCCGGCTGTGCGTGAGCCATACGGTTTGGCCTTCCTCGGGCGCGGTTACCTCGAGCTGCTTCTTCGCGTTGAGAGCCCCGTGATCGCCCAGCGGAAGCCGTCGCCAGCCATCGCCATCGGCGACCTGAAAGACCCATTGGCGCGGGTCGAGAATCGCCGCTGCCGCTGAAGTCACCTTTGGCACGTTGACAAGCGCCGCCCCCGGAAGGGGAACATCAAGCTCCGGGAGGAGCGTGGCCGTCTCGGCCCCAGCCTGCTTCGCCGCGGTCCAGTGCTGCCGCGCGAGCGCTCGATCGCCCTTGGCATCCATCGCGTAGAGCGAGCCCACCCGCTCGTCGCTTGCCGCAGAGCCCTTCCGAATCGCCCGGTGTGACATCGCGACAGCAAGAGACATCGGCATGTCAGCCGACGTGTATCGCTTGGTCTGGCCGCGCACCTTGATCGCGAGCCGACGCAAGGCCGAGTCATACTCGATGACCGCGACGAGGGCATCGCCGATCTCGAGCTCCTCGGTTCCGTTGAGCGTCTTGCAGCCATCGTGGACGGCCTCCCAAAAAGCCGTTAGCCGCTGCCCGATGGCATCGAGTCTCTCGGCGACGGCCTTCTCCTCAGCGGTCTTGGCCATCGCCTCGAGCCGCCCAACCCCTTTGTCGCTCCCCTCGTAGTCGCGGTGGGCCATGGCGATCCTCACCTGCTTGGCGACGTCTTCAAACGTCTCCGGGGCCGGATCAGCGGCCATCGCTTCATGAAAAGCGAGCATCGCAAACGCGGAAACTACGAATGAAAACCAACGCATGACAACGCTCCGATATGCCTCCGAAACGATAGCCCCTTGGGCATGACGGTAAACCTCGAACCGCCATCATAGCGATCCGCCTGGCTCGTGGGGGCGGCCCACCGGGTTCACGTCCTTGGCCGTTCTGCCGTATCCTATTCGGCAAGGTGAAACCAACCGCTGGTACTTCTGAGGATGGTCTCTATGCCAATCCAACCTCTCCTCGACGACGCCTCCGTTTCCGCACGCATGGCGGACATCAAGCCGCCGCTCGCCCCGCAGGAGGCGAAGGCCGAGGCAACGCGGTGCCTCTATTGTTTTGACGCGCCCTGCATTGCATCGTGCCCCACCGGGATCGACATCCCTGCCTTCATCAAGAAGATTGCCTTCGACAATGTGACGGGTGCGGCCCGCACGATTCTCGAGGCCAACATTCTCGGGGCGAGCTGCGCGCGGGTCTGTCCCACACAGGTGCTCTGCGAAGGGGCCTGCGTGATGCTCGACCTCGAGAAGGATCCGATTGAGATCGGACGCCTCCAGCGGTTTGCGACTGACCACGTGGAAACCCACGGTATCAACGTGCTCCACGCTTCGGCTGCAAAGAATGGACGACGGGTGGCGATCCTCGGAGCCGGCCCGGCGGGGCTTGGCTGTGCCGCCGAGCTTGCACGGCTTGGCTACGAGGTAGACGTCTACGAGAAGAAGCGGCGGGGCGGTGGCCTCAACACCTACGGCATTGCCTATTACAAGATGAAGCCCGAGGTGAGCCTTGCTGAAGTGGCAATGATCGAACGCCTCGGCGTGCGGTTTCACTACGGCGTTTCGGTTGGCACCGATATCACGATCGCTGACCTCGAGAAGAGCCACGATGCGATTTTTGTTGGCATCGGTCTCGGCCGCGTGCAGCGGCTCGGCATCCCAGGCGAGGATCTCCCCGAGGTGCTTGACGCCCTCGACTTCATTGAAGAGATCCACACTCGACCGCTCGGGGACGTGCCCGTGGGCCGCCGCGTGGCCGTGCTCGGTTGCGGCAACACGGCGATCGATGCGGTCACGCAGGCACTTCGGCTCGGTGCCGAACAGGCAACGGTGATCTACCGCCGCGGCCCCGCGGACATGTCGGCGTACGAGTTTGAGTATGAGCTCGCAAAGACCGACGGCGCCACCTTCTTGTTTCACGCCGCCCCCGTCGCCGTGCTCGGCGACGGGGGCCATGTGGCGGGCCTGCGACTCATCCGCACGGAAATTCGCGATGGCCATGTCTCGCTCGTGCCCGGCAGCGAATGGACCGAGCCGTGTGACATGGTGCTTTCAGCCGTGGGCCAAGAGAAGCAGGGATCATTGCTCACCACGCTCTTTGCAGCACTCAAACTCGACGCCCGCGGCCGCGTCGTCGTCGATTCCGCGACAATGCAGACGAATCTTCCAAACGTTTTTGCTGGCGGCGACTGCACGAGCGGCGGCCGCGAGGTGGTCAACGCAGTGGCCGAAGGCAAGAGGGCCGCTCGCGCCATCCATGCTCAGCGCGCCGAAGCCCATATCCATGGCCCCGTCCAGCACTCCCGTCATGGCGCTCCAAGCGGGGCCGTCGGCTCCGGCTTTGATTCCCCCGTTCGTGTTCACGAGCTCGAGGCAGCCCTCGGCATCCGCGTCACTCCCTAACCACACTCGTGCGACCCACGCCATGGCCGACCTTTCCTGTAACCTCGCCGGCATCAAGAGCCCCAATCCCTTCTGGGTGGCGAGCGGCCCTCCATCAAACACGGCGTACCAGGCCGATCGCGCGTTCGAGGCCGGCTGGGGGGGCGTGGTCTGGAAGACAATCGGCGACCCGATTGTGAATGTCGCGAGCCGCTACTCGGGCCTCACCCTTGGCTCGGCTCGAATGGCCGGGTTTAACAACATCGAGCTCATCAGCGACCGCTCTCCGGAGACAAACTTTCGCGAGATCGCCGAGGTGAAAAAGCGGTGGCCCCACCACGCGGTGATCGCCTCACTCATGGTCGATACCCGCGAGCGATGGCATGAGTTCGTAAAACGGTCTGCCGATTCTGGGGCCGACGGCATCGAGCTCAACTTTGGCTGCCCGCACGGCATGTGCGAACGGGGCATGGGCTCGGCCGTGGGCCAAAACCCGGACGTCGCCGAAACAATCGTGGGCTGGGTGATGGAGGCGGCCACGATTCCCGTGATTGTGAAGCTCACGCCCAATATCACGAACGTCGTTTTCGCGGCCCGTGCGGCCAAGCGGGCCGGGGCCGACGCCATCTCGCTCATCAACACGATCAACAGCATCACGAACGTAAACCTCGACACATTCACCCCCGAGCCCAACGTCGCGGGCAAGAGCGCTCACGGCGGATACTGCGGACCGGCCGTCAAGCCGATCGCCCTGAATATGGTCCATGCCTGCGCCGCCGACCCCGCCGTCGGCCTCCCGATATCCGGGATCGGCGGCATCGCCAACTGGCGAGACGCGGCCGAGTTCATCACGTTGGGATCCACGAGCCTTCAGGTCTGCACCGCGATCATGCACTATGGGTTCCGCATCGTCGAAGACATGATCGATGGACTCTCGGCCTACCTCGACTCCAAGAGTTTTGAGTCGATGAGCGAGCTCCGCGGGAAGGCCGTTGCCAACGTCACCGACTGGAAATACCTCGACCTCCACGCCAAGCGAGTGGCCCGCATCGATCACGAAAAATGCATCGGCTGCAACCTCTGCTATATCGCCTGCGAAGACGGGGCCCACCAGTGCATCGACCTCGTGGATGCCACGCCCTACGGCCTCGGGCCAGGCCGCGTGCCCGGTCGCCCGGTGCCGCTTGTGCGAGAGCGTGACTGCGTGGGCTGCAACCTCTGCTCGATCGTCTGCCCCGTGGACGGGTGCATCACCATGGTGCCAATCCCGACCGACCACGAGCCCATGAGTTGGGAAAACTACCAGGCCGGCCTCGCCGCCGGCACGATGCAGCCAATTCCGCCACATCTCTGACACGCCTTGGCTGCTCTCAGGGCTATACTCCCCCGCCATGAAGCCTGTTGTTGTCTGCGGTCTCGGGCGGTTCGGCCTCCAAATCGTGGAGGGACTGCATGGTCGCGGCTGCCCCGTGACGGTTGTCTCAGACGAATCCACCAACAGCGAACGCATCCAGCGTGCGGAAGCCGCTGGGGCACGTGTTGTCTACGGCGACTTCCGAACGGTCGCGGCGCGTCATGACGCCTGTGTCTCGGAATCTCGGGCTGTCGTGCTCGCGTCATCGTCCGACGTGGACAACCTGGAGACCGCGCTTGAGATTCGCGGAGAGTGTCCGGATGTGCGAATCGTCATGCGGCACTCGCAGCCCCCGCTCTCTTCCCGCTTCGAGGCTGACTTCGGAATCGCTGCTGCCCTCGCTCCCGCCGATCTCGCGGCCCCCTCCTTCGTGGAGGCGGCGATGGCAACCCCGGCCGCAAGCAGATGCTCCCAATCGGTCAGACGCCCACCTCCCTTTCCCAGGCGACCAGTCCGTGTCGAGTATGTGGCTATTCCTCTGCTGCTCCTCGGCATGTACGCCGCCTCCATCGCGGTTTTCCATTTCGCGATGGGCCTCACATGGGTGGATGCCACCTACTTTGCAACGACAATCGTGACCACTGTTGGCTTCGGCGACATCAACCTTCACGAATCGCCCGACTGGCTGAAGCTCTTCGGCGTCGTGCTGATGTTCGCGGGTGTTCTCTTGATCGCCGTCTCGGCCTCCCTTCTCGCGGTGTTCGTGGTGACCGGCACGGCGAACCACCTGCGGAATGAATTTCGAACGAGATGGCTTTGGAACCATGTCGTTGTTTGCGGTCTCGGTTCAGTCGGCATGGCCGTGGCACGGGATCTCTACGCCCGGGGGCACATGGTCGTGGTCGTCGATCCGCAAGCCGATGACGAAGTGCATCGCGAGGCCAATCCCCGCTGCCCGGTCATCGTGGGTGATGCGACCCGCCCCGTGGTTCTCCACCGCGCCGGGATCGAACGGGCCCGGGCGCTCATTGCCTGCACGAGCAACGACGCGCTCAACCTCGAAATCGGTCTCACGGCCCAATCCGTCGCTGAGGCGCGGCGAGATGGTCGGCCCCTCCGAGTAGTGCTTCGCTGTTTCGATGCAAACCTCGCTCGCCGCATCCATGCGGTTTCCGACAACTACACGCTCCTCTCCGAGGCGAAGATCGCCGCCGAGGTTTTTGTCGAGCGGGTTCTGTCGACGCCGACGACCTGATACGGTTCCCACCATGCCCGACCCCTCGCCTCCAGCCTCCCATCTGAGCGATCCCGTCACGCAGCACATGCGGACCGATTTCGCACGGCTCTCCGCCGATCACACGGTCGGCGAGGCGATTGCCGCCGCGCGGGCCGCGCCGCCGAACGGACGAATCGTCTACTTTTACGTCCTCGACGCCGATGGCCGCCTCGAAGGCGTGGTGCCCACGCGAAGGCTCCTCCTCTCAGCCGATTCCACACCGATCCGCGATGTCATGGTGGCACGGGTGAAGACGATCAAGTCGTCAGCCACCGTGCTGGATGCCTGTGAGTTCTTCCTTCTGCACAAGTTCCTCGCGTTCCCCGTCGTGGACGACGAACGACGCATGCTCGGGATCGTCGACGTCGATCTCTACACCGATGAGCTTGCCGACCTCGATCGTCGTGAGGATCTCGACGACCTTTTTCAACTCATTGGCGTCCACTTCGAAGATTCACAGGCACGGTCCCCCGTGGCGGCCTTCACAAGCCGGTTCCCCTGGCTCCTGGCCAACATCGCCGGTGGCATTGCGGCTGCCTTTCTCTCCGGGCTCTATCAGGCCGAGCTCGAAAAGGCGGTAGCGCTCGCGATGTTTGTGCCGGTCGTTCTCGCACTGGCCGAGAGCGTGGCGATTCAGTCGGTGAGCATCGCCCTCCAGCGGCTCCATGGGCGGCGGCCTACGCTCTCCGCGATCGTCGCAGCGCTGCGTCACGAATCACTCACGGGCGTCATGCTCGGTGGGGCGAGTGCCGTGGCCGTCGCCCTCGTGGCCCTCGCCTGGCTTGGCCATCGAACGGTTGCGGTCGCGCTCCTTGGAGGCATCACCGGTGGCGTTGCCTGCGCCGCAGTCATCGGCGCCGCCATGCCAAACCTCCTCCGCCTCTTTGCCCGCGAGCCGCAAGTGGCCGCGGGCCCTGTGGCCCTCGCCGCCACCGACATGGTCACGCTCACGATCTATCTCTCACTCGCTCGCCTGCTCCTGTCGTAGCACAAGAGGCCGGCGGGGCCGTGTCAGACGCTTCGACCGTATCGTGAGAGAATCTGCACGTCGGGGCGAAGCTTACGGCAATAGAGGGTGAGGTAGACGTTCACGTCGTCGTCGTGGGTCGTGATGATGACCGACGAACACTCGCGAATGCCGGTCTGCTCGAGAACCTCGTACCCCGCAGCGTCGCCGAGAACACTCCGAGCCGGGTCGCGACGATCGGCAGAATCGCCCCCGTCTCACGAACCGTGAAGGCGACGTTGGTGGTGGTCGTGTCGGCCTGGGTGGCGGCCACGAGACATGCCCGGTCTACGCGAGCGGACCGATACGTTGCCGGGTCATCGAGCGGACCGACCATGAGCCGGTAATCGGCGTCGAAAAGAGGCGCCGCCGCGGAGTATAGTGCGTCGGCTTCCGACCTTGAAAACCAACTGCGTGAGGCGATCGATGAAGGCCCTGGTCCATGAACTGGCGTCGTTGCTCAAGCCGCTTCCGAAGGACGCCGTGCCGCCGTCATGCCCGTCGAGCTCCTATCGTGAAGTGGTCTCGCTCCAGGCGGTCTTCGTCACCTTGATCATCGCGTTGATGGTCTACGTCCAGAAAGACCCGGCCTTCCATGCAAATGTCGATGGGCTCTTCGTGGTGTTGGCATCAATTCCTCTGCTGGGACTGTTTCAGATCATGCGGGGCCACGTGCACACCCCTCAGGGCGACCTGTTCCTGTGCGCACAGCCGGTGCGGGCCTACGCCAGGCAGGCGCTCGTACTCAATCTCGTGATTGTCGTTCTGATTCTGGCCCTCCATCTGCGGGGACAGTTGCCGGGCCAGTAGAATGATTCAACTGGCATGATCGGCTCGCCTATGAGCCATGCCACTTTGGAGAAGAATCTGCCATGCCGAAGCTCGAATCCGTTCCTCTCCTCATCGGTGGTGAGTGGACGACAATCAGCGGCGTACCCACGACGCCCGTGTTCAATCCATCCGTAGGCGAGGCAATCGCCGAGGCACCGATGTGCGGGGCGAACGTACTTGATCAGGCGGCGCAGGCAGCGGCGGTCGCATTCCCGGCATGGATGGAAACGCCACCGGTCGAGCGGGCGCGGATCCTGTTTCGTCTCAAGGTGATGCTTGAGGATCGTTTTGATGAGCTCGCTCGATGCGTCACGCGCGAACATGGAAAAACGCCAGCCGAGGCGAGGGGGGATGTCCGCCGTGGGCTCGAGAACATCGAATATGCCTGCGGAGTACCGAGCCTCTTGATGGGTGAATCGCTCGAGAACGTTGCCCGTGGCATCGACTGCGACGCGATCCGCCAGCCGCTGGGTGTCGTGGCTGGCATCACTCCCTTCAACTTTCCAGCGATGGTGCCACTCTGGATGTGGCCGATCGCGATCGCTTGCGGCAATACGTTCATTCTGAAACCAAGTGAGAAGGTGCCGCTCACGGCCAATCTCATCGCGAAGCTGGCCATGGAGGCCGGTCTGCCGCCGGGCGTGCTGAACGTGGTTCACGGCGGCCGCGACATGGTCGATGCGATCATCGAGCATCCCCTCGTGAAGGCAATCTCGTTTGTGGGATCAACGCCGGTGGCCAGGGCTCTTCACGCTCGGGGCTGTGCCAACGGCAAGCGAGTGCAGGCAGCCGGGGGGGCCAAGAATTTTGTGCTCGTCATGCCCGATGCCGACATCGCTCCAACTGCAACCGGCATCATGGAGGCCGCGTTTGGGTGCGCCGGTGAGCGATGCATGGCCGGCTCCACGGCAATCGCCATCGGCAAGGCAGGCGACACCGTGCTCCCCGAGCTCGTGAATGTCGTCTCGCGGCTCACGGTTGGCCCCACCGATCGTGACCCCGCCGCCCAGATGGGCCCGGTCATTACCCGCGAGCATTGCGAACGGGTCGGCCAGCTCGTGACGCAAGCGGCCGACGCTGGGGCAAAACCGCTCACCGACGGTCGCGGAACCCGCGTCGCCGATGCGCCCGGCGGCTTTTATTTCGGCCCCACTGTCCTCGACCATGTGCAGCCCGGCATGGCCACGATGACCGAGGAGGTTTTTGGGCCGGTCCTCAACGTCGTGCGCATGGACGATCTCGATGCCGCCATCGAGCTTGCCAACTCGTCGCCCTACGGCAATGGCGCCGCGATCTTCACGCAAAGTGGCAAAGCAGCCCGCGAATTCCGCCACCGCATTCAGGCTGGCATGGTGGGAATCAATATCGGCGTACCGGCCCCCATGGCCTTCTTTCCATTTACCGGGTGGCACGCCTCGTTCTTCGGTGACCTCCATCTTCAGGGTCGCGAAGGCGTCGCCTTTTATACGCAACAAAAAGTGACGACGACGCGATGGTTCGGTTCCGCGACCGGCACTATTTGGGCCGACCGATGAGGCACACGGCCCATGCGTCCGGATTCTCCTGGTGCGGCAGACCGCAGGCGTTGGTAATCGTCGGCGGGATGAACGAAGATATCCCTTGCCTGACCTGGTTTACCATGAGACGCTCGGCTCGTGCGAACCTGTTCGTCCTGCTTTTGGGGTGATCGATTTCCACGGAGGAGTTGCGACATGGCTGGCGGGAACGTCGATACTGCCGCCATCGCCATGCCCAGACGGCGATTTGTCACCGGAGGCTTGGCTGTCGCAGCAGCGGCTGCCGGCTCGAGGTTCCCGCTCGCCGCGCCTGTCGAGCCCGTGAAAAAGAATCCGATCGCGGCGTTCACGAAGTTCCTCTCGTCCATGCCCTATGTGGCGCTCGCGGAAGCGATCGCCGGCCTCGGCTTCGACGGTATTGAGGCGACCGTGCGACCGAAGGGGCAGGTGCTGCCCGAGAAGGCCGAGGGGGAACTTCCAAAACTCGTCGAGGTGCTCGCTGCCAAACGGCTCGAGCTCATGATCATGACCACGGCGATCACGAAGGCTGATGCGGCCAGTGAGAAGCTCTTGCGACTGGCTGCAGGCCTCGGCATCAAGCGGTATCGGATGGGCTACTACCACTATGACCTCGTCACGCCAATCAAGCCGCAACTGAAGGAGCTTCATCCTGTTCTCCGCGAGGTGGCGGCGATGAACCGCGAGATCGGTATCCAGGGGCTCTACCAGACCCATGCGGGGGCGCGGAACGTGGGCGCGACAGTGTGGGACATTGTGGAGTTGCTCGAAGGCATTCCGACGGACGAGATTGGGCTGGCCTTCGATGTCCGCCACGCGGTCGCCGAGGCGGGGCTCGCCTGGCCCGTGCTCCTGGGCGTCGCGAAGCCCTTCATCGCCGCGCTCTATGTCAAAGACTGTCGATGGGAGGGGGCCAACCTCGCGAACGTGCCGCTCGGCCAAGGCCGCGTGGATCGAGCGATGGTGCGTCGCTGCAAGCCCGCGGGGTTTCAGGGACCGATCTCACTTCACGTGGAGTATGTCAAGGCGGCGGGCATTGAGCCGCACCTTGCGGCCCTGGCCAGCGATCGCGACACGCTGCGGCAGTGGCTTGCCGACTCCTGATCGCAGCGACAGTCCATGAGGGCGGCCAAATGACGTTCGTTGGGATTCTGAAGGAGAGCACCATGTCGGGTGTATCGAGGCGACGGGTGATCGGGACGGTAGCAGGAGCTATCGGGATGGCCTTTTCTGCCGGACGGCGAGTCCGGGCAGCCCTGCCCGGCGGTGCGATTCGCATTGTCGGCGTCCGCACTGAATATCAGGAGCACCGCTATCGCACTCCCTACAAGTTCGGCGGTGTGCCCGTCGATCGAGCCACGCTCCTGAACGTTCTTGTCGATGCGATCGGCCCCGGAGGGCGAGCCGTGCAGGGTTTCGGCTCGATGCCGCTGGGCAACGTCTGGTCGTTTCCAACGCGGACGCTTCCCTACGATGTCACACTCGGCGCCATGCAAGGGCTCGCCAGGCGGATCGAGAAGATCCTGGCGGAGTTCCGTGACGAGGCCCATCCGATCGAGATCGCCCACCTTCTCGAGCCCGAGTTCATGAAGGCTGCCGCGGAGGAATCCGAATCCCGGCAACTCGCCGAGGCGATCCCGCCGCTGGCCGTGCTCGTTACGGCGAGCCCATTCGATGCCGCGCTCCACGACGCCTGTGGCAAAGCGATTGGCCGAAGTGCATTCCTCACGCTCACTCCCGATCTCCTTGGCCACGATCTCTCGCGGTATCTCGGCCTCCCCTTCCGCGGCGAGAATCTCCAAGAATCGATTCGCCCTGCCCCGGCACCGCGAGTGCCGCTCTTTCATTCGGTCGGTGGTTCCGACCCGGTGCGGGCCGACGAAGTGACAGAGCCGATCGACGACGGCCTTCCGCTCGCGCTCGCCGATTGGATTCGGTGGAGTGGCCTCATCCGCCTCAAGATCAAGCTTCAGGGTGAGGATCTCGAGTGGGATATCGCGAGGACGCTTGCCGTGAACGAGGTGGCCCGGGCGACCAAGCCCGATACAGACTGGAAGTATTGCTGCGACTTCAACGAGCACTGCCCGGACGTCGAGTATGTCATGGAGTATCTCCGGCGAATCCAGTCGCAGTCGCCGGCCTGCTTTGATGCGATCGAGTACGTCGAGCAGCCGACCTCCCGAAATCTCCGGGCTGTGCCGCGGATCGATCTCCACGCCGCCAACAAGCTAAGGCCGATCGTGGTGGATGAGGCCCTCACTGACCTCGAAAGCCTTCTCGAAGCCCGAGCCCTGGGCTACACCGGACTCGCGCTCAAGGCCTGCAAGGGGCAGAGCCACTCCATGCTATTCGCGGCGGCCGCTCGGAAGTATGGGATGTTTCTGACCGTACAGGACCTCACCTGCCCCGGTGCGGCCCTCGTGCATTCGGCCGGGATCGCCGCCTGGGTACCGGGCACCGCCGGCCTCGAAGCGAATGCTCGACAGTACATGCCGGAGGCGAACCGTCCGTGGGCCGAAAAGCTCCCGGGGCTTTTCCGGATCACTGACGGGATGCTCCATACCGACTGCCTTGCCGGTCGGCCCGGACTCGGGGCCGTCGCGTCGTGACCGCATCGAGGAGCATCGAGCGCGGCACGCGTGAGCCCGGCCGTCAACTCAAGATGCCATTCACGATCGTCCCGTGCACGGGATGCTTCACGCAAAACCACGGCTTCGTGCCGTGTTTTGCTTGGCGACCTCCGGTCGCTGGCCGCTTGCCGGGCATCCCGCCCGGCCGTCAACTCAAGATGCCGTTCACGATCGTCCCGTGCACATCGGTGAGCCGATAGCGGCGGCCCTGGAACTTGTAGGTGAGCCGCTCGTGGTCGATGCCGAGGAGGTGGAGGAGCGTGGCGTGAAAATCGTGGACATGGACCGGGTCGCGGGCGATATTGTAGCCAAGTTCGCAGGTCTCGCCGTATGTCACACCCGGCTTCACGCCGCCACCGGCCATCCAAACCGAGAAGCACCGCGGGTGGTGGTCGCGGCCGAATTCCTGGCCTGGCTTGTAGAGGCCCTGGCAGTAGTTCGTGCGGCCAAACTCGCCTCCCCACACCACGAGCGTGTCGTCGAGCATGCCGCGGGCGGCGAGGTCGCTTACCAGTGCAGCGGCCGGCTGGTCGGTTTGCTTGGCCTCTCTGGAGATGCCTTTCCTGAGACCACCATGATGATCCCAGTCTTGGTGGTAGAGCTGGATGAACCGCACGCCCCGCTCGGCCAGCCGCCGGGCAAGGAGGCAGTTGGCCGCAAACGTGCCCGGGTCGCGGACGTCGGGCCCGTAGGCATCGAGCACATGCGCAGGCTCGTCGGCGAAGTTGGTCACATCCGGCACGCTCGCCTGCATCCGAAATGCCATCTCGTGGTTGGCGATCCGGGCCTCGATTGCCGCATCGGGTGTGTGGGAGAACTGGTGTTCATGAAGCGCCCGCAGGCCGTCGAGCGCCATCCGGCGGCTTTCGGTCGAAACTCCTGGCGGGTTGTTGACGTAGAGGACCGGATCGCCACCGGAGCGAAAACGCACCGCCTGATGCTTGGCAGGCAGGAACCCAGCACCCCAGAGGTGGCTCATGAGTGGCTGGCCCCCCTTGTTCTTCGTGATGAGCACGACGAACGCCGGCAGGTCGTCTTGATCACGGCCGAGGCCGTAATCGAGCCAGGCCCCAATGCTCGGTCGCCCGGGAATCTGGAATCCGCTCTGCATCATCGTCACGCCAGGACCGTGGTTGATGCTCGGCGTGTGCATCGAATGGATAAAGCAGAGCTTGTCGACGATCTTTGACGTGTGCGGCAGAAGATCGGAGACCCACGCGCCGCATTCGCCATGCTTCGCGAATGCATAGGGCGATGCCACGAGCGGAATCGAGCTCTGGTTGCCCGACATGCCGGTGAGCCGCTGACCACCGCGAACGCTGTCGGGGAGTTGCTCGCCGCTTCGCTTCTCGAGCTGCGGCTTATAGTCAAAGAGATCGAGCTGCGACGGGCCGCCCGACTGGAACAGATAGATCACCCGCTTGGCCTTGGGCGGCACATGGAATGATGGAAGCACGCCGCCGGCCGAGTTGGGCGGCAGGGCGAGGTCGGCAGCAGCCGCGGCCGCTCCTGCATCGCGGGCCATGAGGTCGGCCAGCGCGATCCCACCAAAGCCCATGCCAAAACTCGTGAGCCATTCGCGGCGGCTCAAGGCCGGCACGAGTCCCGTGCATTGGTTGGGGTCGCCGATCATCGTTTCACCACCGTGTTATCGTAATCGAGGAGGGCATTGATCACGGCGGTCATCGCCGCGAGGTCGACCGCCGGGATGGCGGCATCGACCTTGGCCTGGCCGATCGCCACATACTTCGCTGCCTCGTCGGGATGGGACTTGTACCAGGCGGATTGCGCCGCATGCATTTCGCTGAGGATGGCCTGTTCCTTGGCCTCGGGCGGGCGGCTCGTCAACCGCTCGAACCCACGGGCCAGGGCTGTGTCGGTGTCGCCGGGAAACTCCACGAGCAGCCGCGTCGCAAGCACGCGGGCCGCCTCGACGAACTGCCGGCCGTTCATCACCACAAAGGCGTGAAGCGGCGTGTTGGTTGTATCTCGCTTGGCCACGCAGACGACACGATTGGGCACATCAAAAACCTCGAGCATCGGCGCCGGGCCGGTGCGTCGCCAGTAGGTATAGAGGCTACGGCGATAGAGGGCTTCGCCCGTGCCTGCCTTGTCCGGTTTGAACGAATCGGGCAGGTCATAGGTCTTCACCGGGGGGCCGCCCACCTTCTCGACAAGCAGACCGCAGGCGGCAAGGGCTCCGTCGCGGATCATCTCGGCCGGAAGGCGATGCCTCGGGCCCCGGGCGAGCCAGATGTTGAGCGGATCGTCGGCCATCGTCTTCTTCTCGGCGATGCTCCGCTGGCGGTAGGTCTTCGAGAGCATGATCGTCTTCACGAGCCGCTTCATGTCCCAGCCGAAGCCGCTGTCTTCAACTGGATGGGAAAACTTCCAGGCGAGCAAGTCGAGCACATCTCGGTATTCAGGTTTTGTCGATTGGCTGCCGAGATCCTCCGGCGACGAGACAAGCCCAAGCCCAAAGATCGACTGCCAGACACGGTTGACCGTCACCCGAGCGAGCAACGGGTGCCCAGGATCGACGAGCCACTGGGCGAGGCCGAGACGGTTTCGCGGCACGCCAGAAGGGAACGGTGGCAGGGCCGCGGGTGTGCCGGGCTCGACCGCATCGCCTCGCTTGTCGTAGTCGCCGCGTTCGAGAACGTAAGCGGTCTTCGGCGTCGGTAGCTCCCGCATGACCATGATCTCGGTCGGTCTTCCAGCGAGGTCGTCGCGACCTTGCCTCGCTGCTTGAAGAGCTTTTCGTTTGGCCGTGGCCAAAGCGTCGTGGGCGGCCGCGTGATCAGCCACGAGCGCCGCGGCGGCCGGATCGGATCGCATCACAGCAAGAGCAGCCGTGATGCTGCCAGCCTCAAACACCTCGCGGATCTCGAGCGGCGAAAGGGCCCGGTCGAACACCCGGAAATCATCCACAAGGCCATTCTTGAAGCCGTGGTCGCGGAAACGCTCTCCGATCGTGATCGTGTCGCCACCGCCGCCGGTGATCTCACGGCTGAGGCTGTCCCGCACGACCGTCGTGGCCGCCCGCTGGCCGTTGATCCAGATCGTGAGGCCGGATGCCTTCCCCGACCCGTCGCTCGACACGGTCACGTGGGTCCACTCTCCGACCGGCAACGGCTCGGCCGTCCGAACGCTCACAGCATCACCTGGCCAGAAGTGGATGAGCGACCAGCGGAGGTGCCCTTCATCGACGATCAACTCATAGCCGCGGCTGGCGGCGTCGGTCCAGGCCCGCGAACGATGAAACACGACGGCACGATCGTAGGCCGACGAAGCCTGGAGCCAGAGCGAGACGGCGAAGGGCTGGCTCCGCCGGAAGTTTCCAACGGGCGTGTTCACGGGATGATCACCCGTGAGCTTGATGGCCTGGCCGGTTTGCCCAGGAACGAGCGTGTTGTCGGGGGGCGACGTCGCCGCGTGATTATCACCGAGCGAGCTTGCGAATTTTCCATTTGGCTGCCGTTCATCGAACGCGTAGCGAACGACTTCGCCGGGAATCGTGATTGCCGACGAGGGCGTGGCGACGGCCGCTGGCTCGGAGCCCTTGCCGGCAAGCCAGTCGGCGACTGTTTGACGCGAGGCCGCTTCGGCGGCAGCGAGATCTGTCTCGGCGAGTCGGGTCGCTTCTTCAGCCGCGGCGATCGCGGCACGTTGTTCGTCGGTTGCCAGTGCCAGTTTCGGGGTGGGCGTCGCATTCGTGAAGTAGGAATAAAGTCCCGCCTCGTCCACGTCATCGAAGAACGCGAAGAGTGAGTAAAACTCCTTCTGCGCGAGCGGATCAAACTTGTGGTCGTGGCAGCGGCAGCATTCGAGCGTGAGGCCGAGGAACGCGGTGCCAAATGTCGTCACGCGATCGTTGACGTAGGCAACGCGGTACTCCTCTTCCACGCTACCCCCTTCGGCCTCCTGCTGGTGGAGACGATTGAAGGCGGTGGCCAGGATCTGTTCGTCGGTCGCGCCCGGGAGGAGATCGCCCGCAACCTGCCAGGTCACGAACTGATCCCAGGGGAGGTTCTCGTTGAAAGACGTGATGACCCAGTCGCGCCAAGGCCACATCGTGGGCCGCGGCCGATCGACCTGGAAGCCGTAGCTATCGGAGTAGCGGGCGATATCGAGCCAGTCGGCGGCCATGCGCTCGCCGTAGCGGGGGCTGCCGAGGAGCCGGTCGATGAGTTTCTCGTAGGCATCGGGAGACGTGTCGGCGACAAATGCGGCCACTTCCTCGGGCGTCGGCGGCAGCCCAGTGAGGTCAAAACTCACGCGGCGAATGAGCGTGGTGCGGTCGGCCTCGGGCTGGTGGGCGATGCCGCGGGCATTGAGGTTTTCGGCAACGATCGCGTCGATGGCAGCCGCGGTATCGTCGGCATCGGGTCGCTTCGGCGGCACAAATGCCCAGTGCGGCTCGTAGGCAGCGCCCGTTGCGATCCACGCTTGGAGCGTTTCGATCTCTGCGGGAGACAGCCGGCCGATCTTGGCCTCCGGGGGAGGCATCCGGACGTCGGGATCGTCTGACGTGACACGGGCAATCAGCTCGCTGGCATCGACATCCTCCGAGATGATCGCTCGAAGGCCGCTATCGAGCTCGGCGGTCGCCGCCTCGAAGGTGTCGAGCCGTAGGCCGGCCTGGCGGTTGGCGCTGTCGGGTCCGTGGCAGGCGAAACAGTTCTCGGACAGGATCGGCCGGATGTGGTCATTGAAAGAGATGCGAGCGACGGCCTCGGGCGATGAGCCCACGGCACTGTGCGTTGCACACGCGAGTGTACAGGGGAGGATGGCAACGAGGCCGCGATACAAGGCGGGAAGCATTCTTCAAGTGTACTCCTCGTCATGGTCGGCTGAACCGACTCGGTCGATCGCAGCAAACTATATAGTATGTCTTCGCGACAGACATGGCTTCCAGAGCCAGCATGCGACACCTCTCGAGTCATTTTGCGACATGTCTGGGTTATCGTGCCGCGGCGGTTGATCAGGACGACAGCAGGAGCGAATCGGATGACCTTCTCGTCGGAACGCGGGACGGGCGATGCGCACGCTCGCGGTGATCGAAAACCACGATGCTCCCACGCGAGCATCGCGTTCCTGGCGATCATCGCCGCCGTGTGGCCGCCCCTCCATATCGACGCATCCGACGGGGCGTGGGTCGGGCCACACTATTTCAGGCCCGTTGATCGCGGCGAGCCGTCGCGGCATTCGTTCGATGTCGTCGTCTACGGAGGCACGCCTGCCGGTGTGACCGCGGCAATTGCCGCAGCACGCAGGGGCAAGAAGGCGGCGCTCGTGTCGTTTGACAACCACGTCGGCGGCATGACGTCGGGAGGACTCACGGCCACCGATATCGGAAAGGCTGAGACGATCGGCGGCATGGCCAGGGCGTTCTATGATCGCGTCGGCGCCATCAAAGATTTTGCTCCCTCGAAGGCCGAGGCAACGTTTCAGGCCATACTCGCGGACTCCGGTGTGAAGGTGTTCTTGCGCAGGCCACTCGAACACGTTTCGAAGGAGGGACAGCGGATCGTGTCGATCACGACGCTGACGGGCGAGACGTGGACAGCGTCGATGTTCGTCGATGCGACGTACGAAGGAGACCTCCTGGCGGCAGCGGACGTTTCCCACCGGGTCGGCCGAGAACCACGCGCAGCCTTCGACGAGTCACTCGCGGGCCAGTGGCAAGCGACGTCATGGCGCGGCGTTTACCAGTTCTGCGGACTACCGATCAGTCCGTATCGAATTCTCGATGATCCATCATCGGGCCTGCTGCCTGAGATCGCCACCGCCCCCGCAGGCAAACCCGGGCAAGGTGACGAGCGGGTGCAGGCCTACAACTTTCGCATGAGGCTCTCGAACGCCGCAAACCGCGTCCCTTTCCCGAAGCCGGTGGAGTACGACGCTGGCCGATACGCCCTGCTCGCTCGCTTTCTCACCTTCGATCCAAGGGTTCACTGGACGCTCAATTACACAACCAAGCCGATGACCGACGGCCCTGTGCAAATGCGAAACGGTGACAGTAACAACGCCGGGAGTTTTTCGAGTGACTATGTCGATGGCAGCCACCGCTGGCCCGACGGCACGTTTGAGCCCGTATCCTTCGACGACCTTCCACCGCCACGCCGCGGCCTGCCCATGCCTCTCGCCGAGCTCTACGCCCTTCGCGAAACGATTTTTCAGGATCACGTGAACTATCAGGTGGGCCTCATGTATTTCCTGGCCAACGACCCCCAGGTGCCTGAGTCGCTTCGCGATCGCGTGAATCGGTTCGGCCTCGACAGCACCGAGTTTGCGGAGACCGGTCATTGGCCAAACGCCCTGTATGTCCGTGAGGGCCGCCGCATGGTTTCCGAATACGTCATCACGCAGGGCGACTGCGAGGGCCGTCGCGGCGTGAACGACTCGGTCGGACTGGCGTCGTATCCCATGGATTCCCATTTCTGCCAGCGGGTCGTGGTGCTGGAGAACGGTGTCACGACGGTCCGCAACGAGGGGGGCTTGAGCAAGGTGTGCAAGCAGCCCTATCCAATCGCGTATCGTTCGATTGTGCCTCGAAAGCAGGAATGTGAAAATCTTCTTGTCCCGGTCTGCGTCTCGGCATCGCATGTGGCCTACGGGTCGATCCGCATGGAACCGGTGTTCATGATTCTCGGCCAGAGTGCCGGCACCGCTGCGGCCTTGGCAATTGACAGCAGCGTCGCCGTCCAAGATGTGGCGTATCCGGCCCTCGCAACACGACTTCGCGATGATGGGCAACTCCTGACCTGGCCCCCTGACCCAAGCACACACACGGCAACACCATGACACTTCTGATCACCAATGCCAACATCGTCAATGCCGACAGCCGCTATACGGCCGACATTCTCTGTGAGGGTGACACGATCACTCGGATCGATCGCGGCATCGTTCCGCCAGCCGGGGCCGAGGTGATCGACGCTCATGGACGGCCCGTGTTCCCGGGGTTCATCGATCCGCATACGCACATTTACCTCCCGTTCATGGGCACGTTCGCCCGCGACGACTACGAGACTGCGACCAAGGCGGCGCTCGTCGGCGGTACGACAACGATTTTTGAAATGGTCTGCCCGTCTCGTGACATGCCGCACACTGACGGCTTTTCGCTTTGGCAGAAGCAGCCCGAGGGAAAAGCGTGTTGCGACTACTCGTTTCACATGGGGGTGACGCGGTTCGATGCCGACTCGGCAGCCCAGCTTCGCGGGATCGCAGAAGCGGGCGTGAAGAGCTTCAAGGTTTTTCTGGCATACAAGGGCGCCTTCGGAGTTGATGACACCGAGCTCTGGAAGACGCTCACGCTCGCGAAGGAACTGGGCGTTGTTGTGACGGCCCACTGCGAAAACGAAACGCTCGTGGCCGAGCTCCAGGCCAAGCTGCTCGCCGCGGGTCGCACCGGCACCGACGCCCACCACGACAGCCGCCCCCCTGCGGTTGAGGCCGAGGGCGTTCACCATCTCTGTAGCTTTGCGAATCTCACGGGTGCGACGATCTACATCGTCCACACGTCCTGCCGCGAGGCGATTGAGGCCGCGGTCGCTGCTCGCGAGCGAGGTGTGAAGGTATTTGTCGAGACCCTCATCCAGTACCTCATCCTCGACAAGACCTGGGCCGAGCGGCCTGATTTCGAAGGGGCGAAGTATGTGATGTCGCCACCGCTTCGCGATGCTGCCAACCAGGCGATCCTCTGGGATGGCCTCGCGAGCGGCCTCATTCAAACGGTGGCCACCGACCACGCCCCGTTCGACTTTGCCACGCAAAAGCCGATGGGCAAGCACGACTTCACCAAGATCCCCAACGGCATTCCATCGATCGAGGATCGCATCACGCTTCTCTGGACGCACGGTGTGAAAACAGGCCGGCTCACGCACGAGCAGTTCGTCGCCGTCGCCAGCACAAACGCTGCCAAGATTTTTGGTCTGTGGCCACGCAAGGGCGTGATCCAGCCGGGGGCCGACGCCGACCTCGTGGTCTGGGATCCCGACTATCGCGGCACGATCTCGGCAGAGCGGCAAACCCAAGCCGTGGACTATAGCGCCTTTGAGGGCATGCCCATCGAGGGACGGCCCGCAGTCGTCACGGTCCGCGGCGAAGTGGCCGCCCGCGACGGAACATTCTGCGGCACCGTCGGCCGCGGACGGTTTCTGCGGCGATAGGTAGGATGCCGATCGGCCAATCTCGGTCGGTATGGCTCAAAGCGCCTTAGGAACACTCTGATGACCACTCGCCTCGTCATAACCACCCGCGTCGCCCTTGCTGCTGCCATCTGCTTTGCTGGCCTCGCGGCGAATGCTCGCGCCGACGATTCGCCCCTCGCTGAGCAGTTCCTCATCAAAGGAAAAATCACCGAAGGCATTGAGGCAGTTCAAGCCCACCTTGCCACACACGGCGACGACGACCAGGCCCGGTTCGGCCTCGGCGTGCTTCAGTTCCTCCGCGGGATCGAACGGCTCGGTCAATCACTGCATCATCACGGTGGGCTTGGTTCACAGAATGCCCTCTCGCGAATCCTGCCATTCGTCCGGCTGCCGGTGCCGGATAATCCCGATCCTGCCGAAACGTCGTATGCCGATGTGCGGGCCATGATCGCGGCGTTTCTCGCTGACTTGGCGACAGCCGAAAGAACACTCGCTGCGATCAAGGATGAGGACGTGTCGCTTCCGCTACGGTTTGGGCTCGTACGCCTCGACCTCGACGGCGATGGAAAGGCCGCCGACTCCGAAGCCCTGTGGCGGCTCGTGGCCGCGCTCGGAGGGCAACGCAACGTTCCCGAGGAGGCCGCACAGGAAGCCGCACGTCAGGCAGCGGAAGGGTTTTCTATTCACTTCGACCGTGGCGATGCCTACTGGCTTCAGGGATACTGCCACCTTTTGTCTGCCCTCGGTGAGTATGGCCTGGCCTACGACGCGGAGGCCTCCTTCAATGTCCTCGCGCCCCACGTCTTCGCGAAACCGAAAGTGCAGGAACTGCCCGAGGAAATGTTCGGTGGCAAAGCGATTGAGTTCTTCGGCGATTTGAACCCGATCGCCGACGCGATCGCGGCCATTCACGAGTGGCATTTCGAGGTGGTAGAGCCTGCCCGTACGGCGACGGCACTTGGCCACTTGGAGGCCGTCATTCGCCTCAGCCGCTTGTCCTGGAAAGCCATCGAAGCCGAGACCGACGATGATCGCGAGTGGATTCCAAACTCCAAGCAGTCGGGTGTCATGCCCGGCATGGGAGTCACGGCCGAGATGCTCGAAGGCTGGCAGGAGTTTCTTGACGAGGCCGATGCAATTCTCGCCGGCCGTCGACTTATCCCCCACTGGAGGCTTGCCGAGGGCTACGGCATCAACCTTCGCCGTGTCTTTCTCGAGCCAAAGAAAATGGACCTCGTCCGTTGGCTGCAGGGGGCTGCCATTGTGCCCTACGTTGAGAAAGGCAAGTGCACCGACCCCGAAACCTGGCGGCGGCTGGAACAGACCTTCGGCGGTCAGTTCATCGGCTTTGCCATCTGGTTTAACTGACAAAGCCGCATGACGCGCCCGCGATCATCGAGACTCACCCCAGCGACCTCACGATGACACCGACGTCTCCCGACCCGCGGCTCTGGAATGACGACCTGGCACCCGTTCCGCCCGAGCGGCGGACGTGGACATGGCCCCATATCGCAGCCCTCTGGGTCGGCATGGCTGTTTGCATCACGACCTACACGCTGGCCGCTGGCCTGATTCAGCAGGGCATGAACTGGTGGCAGGCCACGCTCACGATCCTCCTGGGCAACCTGATCGTGCTCGTGCCAATGACGCTCAATGCGCACCCCGGCACGAAATACGGCATCCCGTTTCCTGTGCTCCTGCGGGCCTCCTTTGGCACCTTCGGCTCCAACATCCCGGCGCTGATGCGGGGCCTCGTCGCCTGCGGGTGGTTCGGAATTCAAACCTGGGTTGGCGGTGCCGCGATCCACGCAACAGCAGCCGTGCTTCTCAAGAGCTTCCTTGATATTGACCTGACCAGCGGTCAGCCGCTGCCGTGGCTCGGCATCTCAGCGTCGCAGTTCACCTGCTTCATGATCTTTTGGGCCGCCAACGTTTGGTTCATCGTGTGGGGCATGGAGTCGATCAAGTGGCTCGAGACCCTTGCCGCGCCGTTCTTGCTCATTGTCGGTGTGGGGCTCATCGCGTGGGCTGGATATGCCGCAGACGGTTTTGGCCCCATTTTTTCGCAGCCGTCGAAATTCACATCGACGGTGGAATTCTGGCCAGTTTTCGGGGCTGGGCTCACGGCGATGATCGGCTACTGGGCCACACTCTCGCTCAATATTCCCGACTTCTCGCGATTTGCCCGCTCGCAGCGGGATCAGGTGATCGGCCAGTCACTCGGCCTGCCTGCCACGATGGCGTTCTACTCGTTCATCGGGATCGTGGTCACAAGCGCGACGGTTGTCATCTTCGGTGAACCTGTCTGGGATCCCGTGCAAGTCATTGCCCGCTTCGGAATCCCATGGCTCTCAGCCATCGCCCTCATCACGCTGGCCGTGGCGACGCTCTCGACCAACATCGCCGCCAACGTCGTTTCGCCCGCCAACGATTTTGCGAATCTCTGCCCACGGCTCGTGAGCTTCCGGACGGGCGGACTCATCACGGCCGTCATCGGCATCCTCATCCGCCCGTGGAAACTCTACGAAGACCCAACGGGCTATATCTTCACGTGGCTCATCGGCTATAGCGCGCTGCTCGGCCCCATCGCCGGCATCATGATCGCCGACTATTTTGTCTGGCGGCGGACGCACCTTGATGTGGACGGGCTCTATCGCCAAGACGGCCCGTATCGGTACGCCGGTGGATTCAGCCTCGTCGGCTTTGGATGCCTCATCACGGCAGTCCTTCCAAACATTCCAGGATTTCTCGTCACGATCAACGCCGCACCCGCGGACCTCTTCCCCAACCCGCTCGTCGCGGCGTACCACTACGCCTGGTTCATCGGTTTTGCCCTCGGGTTCATGCTCTACACAATCCTTCGCCCGTTGTTCCCTCACCGGTAGGAGTCACATCATGGCATCGCCAACTGCCGCATCCCCCCCCCTTCCAGCCTGCGATCACACGCCACGGCCTTACACCGGCCCGTTGAAGGATGAGGTGATCGCCCTGCGTCGGCAGTATGTGAACCCGGCGATCTTCACCTACTACAAGCAGCCTCTCATGATCGTCGAGGGGCACATGCAGTACCTCTACGACGAGACCGGTAGGCGGTACCTCGACGGCTTTGGCGGGATCGTGACGGTGAGTGTTGGGCACTGCCATCCGAGAATCGTGGCCGCGGTGAACCGCCAAAACGAAACGCTCCAGCACACCACGACGATCTATCTCAATCCGGCGATCGCCGAATACGCCCGCGACCTTGCGGCCCGGATGCCGGGCAATTTAAAGGTCTGCTACTTCACAAATTCTGGTTCGGAGGCCAACGACCTCGCGATCCTCATGGCGAGGATCTCTACGGGCAACCACGACGTGATCGCCCTTCGGAACTGCTACCACGGCGGCAGCATGTTTTCGATGGGACTCACAAGCCACCACACGTGGAAGTTCAACGTGCCGCAAGGGGCTGGGGTACACCATGCTCTCTGCCCCGATCGCTACCGCGGCGCCTGGGGCTATGACGATCCCCAGGCGGGTCAGAAGTATGCGGCTGATGTGGCAGACCTGGTTCGCTTTAGCACGCCAGGCCGCATTGCTGCGTTCATCGCGGAGAGCATTCAAGGCGTCGGCGGCACGGTCGTGTTTCCCGACGGCTACCTCAAGGCAGCCTACGAACATACCCGCGCCGCAGGCGGCCTCTGCATCGCGGACGAGGTGCAGGCAGGCTTCACCCGCACGGGCAGTCACTGGTGGGGGTTTGAATCACAGGGCGTCGTGCCCGACATCGTCACGATGGCCAAGGGCATCGGCAATGGCGCAGCGCTCGCCGCCGTCGTCACCACACCCGAGATCGCCCAGGCGCTCGCCCAACGAATCCACTTCAACACGTATGGAGGGAACCCAGTCGCCTGCACCCAGGGCCGAGCCGTGCTCGAGGTGATCGAGGCCGATGGCATTCAGGCGAACGCCGCACGCATCGGCAAGCATCTGCGTGCTGGTCTCGACACGCTCGCGGCCAAGCACGATCTCATCGGTGATGTCCGCGGCCTCGGCCTCATGCTTGGTGTCGAGCTCGTCAAGGATCGAGCCACCAAGGAACCAGCCCGCGAGGAAGCTGCACGGGTGTTTGAGACCTGCCGCGAGTTGGGCCTGCTCATCGGCAGAGGTGGGCTCTTCGGGAACGTGCTGCGGATCAAGCCTCCGATGTGCCTCAGGGACGCGGATGCTGATTTTCTCGTCGCCGTGCTCGACGAGGCGTTTCAGCGGGCCTGACTGGCACGCAACTTCGACTGGCGAGACCCGTTTAACCACATGGGCGACTGCCTACCCGCGGTGCAGATCGCTATGATGATGTCTGGCGTATCTTTCGTGCCACGCTGGAACGGTTTTTGAGACTTTTTGGGCTTTTGGGCTTTTGGGCTTTTGGGTCATGGCAGCAACCGCAACAGCTCGTCGGCAGGCACTTGCCGACTTTGCCCGCAGCCGCAAGCGTGAGGGCGGAACTGGCCGGGTCACCAGGCGGATTGCCCTCGTTATGATCGTGCTTTGCCTGCTTGGCCTGGCGGTGGCATGGTTCGCGGGCTTCTTCACCACGCCCCAAGACGTGGTCGCGCTTCGTGCGGCCGTAGACACGGAGATCGCCCAACTCGAGCGGATGGCGAAAGGTGAGATTCCGTATTCCGAGGGCAACCGCTCCTTCGGTTCGATCATGGATGTTGCTCGCAAGGTGCCAGATCAGTATCGCGATCAGGAAATGTCGCGGTTTTTCCGAGCCTATGAGGCAGCCGAGATCAGTTCGTACTTCGCCCTGCCCCCAGACCAACGAGCCGCCGAGCTCGACCGCCGCATCAAGGCCGAAGAAGCCCGCCGCGCTCGCTGGGAAGCCGAACGGCAAGAGCGAGCGACCGCCGAGGCCACGGCAAGCGGCGGAGCCGGTAGCGGCCAAGCGAGCGGTGCCCCGCAGGGTGGACGTCGGGTCCGAGTGCGTACGGAAGAAACCCGCAATGCTTGGGTAAAACGGTACATCGACCGCACAAGTGCCGACGGTCGCGCCCGCCGCACCGAATACCGTCGAGCGAAAGACCAGCGGAAGCTCGCCATGGGGATCGCGCCCCGGCGCTAGGCCTGCTTGCCATACGCTCGACGGGCCATCCATCTTTACGGTTGCAGGGGCATCCATGCCCCCTGCAACCTTCCCGGGCCTCCGCCCGGCGGTCGCACCTCCGGGCTCCCGTGCTCGTAGCCGCTGCGGTGTGGTGCGCCTCAGCAACCGGGGCGCACGAAATAACGCATCCGCGAGCCCACCACACGGCCCGAAAAACTCAATTGACATGTCGTCATGTGTCGATATATTTACTCGTGAGGCCGTCGCCCTCACGGAGAACCGATCGATGCCCACAACCACTGACTCAATGCGCCGTCGGGCCCCACCGAAATCACTGGGCAAGCCAAAGCTCATCGATCTCGAGGCTCTTGCTCAGGCGGCTGAGTGCCTCAAGACCCTCGCCCATCCGCACAGGCTGCGGATCGTCGAGATGCTGCTCGGTGGTCGCTACACCGTTGGGGAGCTGGCCGAGGCCTGCGGTATCCCGAGCCACATGGCGAGCGAGCATCTCCGCCTCATGCAGCGGTGCGGGTTTCTTGACTCGTCCCGTGATGGTCGCACTGTCTACTACGCGATCGTCGAGCCCCACCTGGCTAGCATCATGGCCTGCATTTCCGACCGATTCGGCGGCACCAATCCCCGCCGACGCTAACGCCTGTTCATCCCTCCGAGGAGATTCACCCCGATGGTCACCACTATTCCTGCTCATGAGTTCGACAGCCTCCGAAAGCAAGCCGAGCCTGTCACGTTGATCGACGTCCGCACACCCGCCGAGTTTGGTGAGCTGCACATCGACTTCGCCCGGAACGTGCCTCTCGACCGACTCGATGCCACAAAGCTCGCAGCCGACCACGCAGACAGCACCCGCCCCATCTACTTTGTCTGCCGCTCCGGTGGACGCAGCAAGTCGGCCTGCGAAAAGATGATCGCCGCCGGCATCACGAATGTCGTGAGTGTCGAGGGGGGAACGACGGCCTGCGCCGCCGCCGGCCTCCCAGTCGTTCGCGGCAAGAAGGCGATGTCACTCGAGCGGCAAGTGCGGATCGCGGCCGGATCGCTTGTGGCGATCGGTGCAGCACTAGCCGCCTTCGGCCCCGATCCACTCTGGAAGGCCATCGGCGCAGGCCTCGCTGGTTTCGTGGGCTGTGGCCTGGTCTTCGCTGGCATCACCGACACCTGCGGCATGGCGATGATGCTGGCCCGGATGCCATGGAACCAGGTCGCTCCCACGGTCTGTGCTATCCCTCGATCCACTCCGGCTTGAAAAGCATCACGAGGCCGAGCGCGAGGATGACGACGCCGCTGACACACTTGAGCCAGCGGCCACCGCTTTCCTGGAGCTTGAATCGCTCCATGGAAACGATGACACCCGCAACCATGAGGGCGTCGTCAAACATATACGCTGCGATATAGAGCCCAAGATAGCCATAGCGAACTGCGGCCGAGTAGCCACGCTGCGTGAGAATGCTCGTATAGAGAGCCGGCAAGCCGGCGGTGCACAGGAGTTCCACCATGTTGACAAGCACCGCCAACACAAAGGCAGCGGCGAGGGCCGCGGGCAGATTCTCCGCGGTCACGATTCGACGGATCCGGGCATAGATACCAGGCTTCGCCGCCTCCGGAATCGAGAGCGACGGCCCCCGCTTGAACGCAAAGAAATCCTTGACGTGCACCAGCCCGATCCCGAGCGCCATGAGGCCGATCGCGATCTGGACAGGTCGGAGCATTCCGATCCACTGAAAGACATTGAGCCAGGCCGCCATGAACGCGAAATAGGCGGCACCACTGACGAGCACAAACGTGCCAGCAATGGCGATGATTCGCAATCGATCCCGGAGGTTCACGAGAATCGAGAGGAGCAAGAGAAGCACCCACATCGCGCAGGGATTGAAGCCATCGACAAGACCGATGGCGATCGTGAACAGCGGCATCCCCAGCTTCCTCGGGTCGAGACGGCCGAACCACGGCACATCGACAATCTCATCCTCATCGCCCACAATCATGACGGTGTCGTCGTTCCCTACCGCCTGCTTGCAGGGCTGAGTCCACGGTTCGAGGATCCGGTCAAACCGCGGCCGCATACCTTCGGGACGGTCAAATCCCACGATGAGCCGGTCGCAGAAGTGAAAGACCGGCACGCTCGCCGCGGCCGTTTTATGGCGATGAACGAGATCGGTCATCGCGGTGCGGGCGGCGGCATCGGTGGTCAGGTCAAGCGCCACTATCCTTAGGCCTGGGTAGTCAGCCACGACCGACGGCAGCCAGTCTTTGGCTCGGGTGCAACGCGAGCAGCCACGGCGTGTGTACACCTCGAGACGACAGGCGGTCTCCACCCTTTGGACGACATTGGCTGCATCACGGGCGGCGGCAACCGCCGTGCCGCATACGATGACAACCGGAAGGTCGTCGGCTCCAAAGCCATGACGCTTGGCTGCTGCCGCTAGGGCGTCTCGGTCCTCCGCCACGGTGTCGATAAACCGACGCACGACGACCAACCCGGCCCGCTCCTTCGCAAACGCCTCCAGCTTCGTCACGAGCGGTTCAGCGGTTTCGTCGGTGGATGCCGCGTAGACATCGATCACGACGCATCGTGGCTCCGACGCGTGCCCCACGCGCGGCAGGAACACGGTGAGCAAGAGAACGCAGGCGACGGTGAGACAGTGCACGAACAAAATCCTGGTTGGGCTATGTCGCAAGCGTACTCACTGTCCAACCCTTTCCGTTGCGGGCCGTTTCCACCTACGGCAGCTCGCGGATGCGGAGGTTGCGAAATTCGATGGGGGCTCCCTCGGATTCAAGGCAGAGGTGGCCCGTCGCCGGGGTGCACTCGTTTCCGCCGGAGACCTCGTGGCCGTTGACCCAGAGCCGAACCTCACCGTTGATCGCCCGCACGTAGTAGTGATTCCACTCGGGCGTGCCTCGCGAGTGCTTCGCCCGCGGAAAGCTGCGGCTGCCGTTTGGCGACAGGGGCTCGAAGGGCTTCATCACCGAGGAACCCACGGCGAAAACATCACCGTCGGTCGTGAACCAGTCGGCCTTTCGGCCTCCCTTCTCATACCGTGCCGTGTATCCATGGTCGAGAATCTGCACCTCGATCCCGCCGGCCGGCAGGTTTCCCTTGGGAAGATCCTCAAACACCTGCGGTGGTGCCCAGAGAAACACGCCGGAATTGCCTCCGTCCTCGAGATGACGCCACTCGAGTGAGAGCTCGACGTTCGTGAATTCTCGTTTTGATCTCAGCACGCCCACCGGTTTTCCCGTGCATCGAATGACGCCATCATCGGGCGTCCACGTGTCGGGATCGCCATTGGCATTCACGAACTCGTCAAACGATAGTTCTCGCCATCCGGAGCCCGTGCCTCCTACGAACACCGCCTCCGTCGGCTCGTCAGCCCGCGCACGCTCGCTAGCCACGAAAATGAGAACGACAAGGATGATCGAACGCAGCATTATTCAACTCGGTGCAACACAAAACCCTCGATCGCCTCATACTCCGGGAGGCCGAGCTTGTCATAGATGACGGCCGTGGCACGGTTGCGGTCCTCGGCCCGCTGCCAGAACTCTCGCGGGTCTGTTGGCCCCGGAAATACCGCTCGGTCTTTCTGGCTCTCGTGCTTGAAGATCGCCATGCGCTTCCGCTCGACCTCGTCGGGCGAGAGGGGCACCGCCATGTCGATCTCGTGCGGCGCCCACTCCTGCCAGGCACCGCGGTAGAGCCACGTCTCACAGTCCTTCGCCCACGCACACTCGGCAAGCTCAGCGATGGCGGCCATGACGGCGGCCAGGCAAACCCGGTGGGTGCCATGCGGATCGGAGAGGTCGCCGGCGGCGTATATCTGGTGCGGCTGCACCGCGTCGAGAAGGCGGGCCGTGATCG
Organism: Pirellulales bacterium; assembly: GCA_041746715.1. GTDB lineage: Bacteria > Planctomycetota > Planctomycetia > Pirellulales > UBA1268 > QWPN01. The sequence goes on from JBGTGN010000037.1 coordinate 41,480, forward strand.
CGACATCCTCCGGGCCGATGGGCTTCTTGCGGACCCGACCGGTTTCATAGAAGGGAAGGTCAAGAAAATGAATCCGATCGGGGTGAACGCCGGAGTACCTGGCGGCGGCACGCGCCTCGGTTCGACGGATGAGGCCCTTGACCATCTGAAGCTCAGGGATATCGACCGCACCAGCGGGCTTCGCCCTCAGAAAGCCGCGTATCTTCTCGGCGATCTGCCCCGGTGCCTGTTCGCCCGGCGAGACAATCGTGCCCACATCGAAGGCCCGGCAAAACTCCTCGACAAAATCGATGTGGCGATCGGCCGATTCGTCCCACACGGCGATGTTGCCGCTGGTCTGGTAGGCGACATGCACCTCATGGCCTTGCTCGCAGAGGCGAATGAAAGTGCCTCCCATGCTGATGACGTCGTCGTCAGGGTGGGGGCTAAAGACCACGATTCGTTTCGGAAAATCGGCCGCGCGGGCCGACGCCTTCTCGCCTGCTACCCGAAGCCGCCGCGGCTTGCCCGGGCCGCCGGCCGGCCAGCCTGTAATGGTATCTTGCATCGCGCGAAACACCTCGATGTTGAGGTCATACCCGCGTCCACGCTTCGAGACGAGATCTTGAAGGCCGTGCTCGTTGTAGTCTTCGTCGATGAGCTTGAGGATCGGCTTTCCGAGCTTCGTGGCGAGCCAGATCACCGCTTTCCGTACGAGCGCGTCGGTCCACTCGAGGCCGAGGGAATCGAGCGGCCCGACGAGCCATGGCGCCTCAAACCGCGAGAGTCTCGACGCAGCCGCACCATCAAGAACGAACGTGGCATCCGGATGCTGCTGGAGCGCGCTTGCCGAAACATGGATGCAGGGCGGCTCCTCGACGGCCCGGTACACGACACCGGCCTTGTGCTCGCCGAACGCGAGAAGGATCACACGACGGGCGTCCATGATCGTGCCGACGCCCATCGTGATGGCCTGCCGTGGCACGTTCCATTCCCCGAAGAAATCACTGGCCGCGTCGGACCGGGTCACGCTATCGAGCGTGATGATCCGCGTTCGGCTGTCGAGGGCACTGCCGGGCTCGTTGAATCCGATATGGCCGGTGCGTCCGATGCCAAGAATCTGGAGGTCGATCCCACCGGCCTCACGAATCTCCTCCTCATAGCGTCCACAGGAGGCCAGCACATCGGCCCGTGAGAGCGTGCCGTTGGGAATGTGAATGGACTTCGTAGGGATATCGAGATGGTCAAAGAGGTGCCCCCGCATGAAGCGGTGGTAGCTCTGGAGCGCGTCGGGCTGCATCGGCCAGTATTCGTCGAGGTTGAACGTGACGACCGACTTGAACGACACACCCTCTTCCTGGTGGAGCCGAATGAGCTCGTCATAGACCCCGACCGGCGTGCTGCCCGTGGCCAGGCCGAGAACCGTCTTCTTGCCCGCCGCCGCTCGGCTCGTGACGAGGTCGGCGATCTCCCGGGCGACCGCGCGGCTGGCATCCTGTGGCTGCTCGTAGGCCGTCACGGGAACCCGTTCGACGGTTGTCACATGGGGAAGTGGGCCGCGGTAGATCGGCGAGATGGGTTCGATCATGGTCCGACGTGTCACGCCAAGGGCTCCTTGAAAAAAGCGATCGAAGAACTGTCGAGAGACGACGTGCGGCCGATCACCGCCTCGCCACCTGCTCGGCAGGCCGCGAACAACGAGGGCAGCAACGCGACGGTTATACCGCGCGGCTCAGCCGACGTGGCATGGGCTCCATACACTACGGCTGCGGCATCGGGCGTGGTATCGTGAGCGGTCGTTCTGCGCCCGCCCCAGAGGCCTTCCCGTGCGATTCCTCTCAGCACTTTTCGTCGCGACGCTCATGGCCACTCAGGGCTCGGCCAGCGATCCGCTTCGCGTGGGCATGGAGCTTTCGTATCCACCGTTTGAGATGACTGACACGGCTGGGAAGCCAACCGGCGTGAGTGTGCGGCTCGCCGAGGCGCTCGCCAGAGATCTCGGCCGCGAGCTCGTGATTGAAAACATCGCGTTCGATGGACTGATCCCGGCGCTCAAGACCAAGAGGATTGACTGCATCATCTCATCGATGACTGCCACGCCCGAGCGGGCCAAGTCGATCTCGTTTTCCGATCCGTACATGAAGACGAGCCTTGGGGTGCTCGCTGGGGCGAAGTCACCGGTTGCGACGGTCTCCGACCTCGACGCCGCGGGGCGCGTCGTCGCCGTCAAGAAGGGGACGACCGGCCATCATTACGCAGCCACCTCGATCAAGCACGCCAGGTTGCTTGTCCTCGACAAGGAATCGGCGGCGGTAATGGAAGTGGCCCAAGGCCGCGCGGACGCATTCGTGTACGACGCGTTCTCGGTCTACCGCAATCACATTCGGCACCGCGAGACGACACGGGCGTTGCTCGCGCCGTTCCGAGAGGAGTCGTGGGCCGTCGGTGTTCGCCGGGGCGACGATGCACTCCGTACGCGGGTCAACGCCTTTTTTGAACGATTTCGCAGCGAGGGTGGCTTTGACCGTCTCGGCGACGAGTTCCTCGCCGACGAAAAGGCCTTCTTCGAGAAGGAAGGTATCCCGTTCGTGTTCTGAGCGGCTTTCGGCTTTGGTAGCGGCCGACAGGTCGCGTTAAGCTTCCCGCATGCCACGCTGGTTTGCCCATGTCATAGTCGTTGTTGGCTTCGCCGCTGCCGTGGCCGTGGCCTTTTCGCGGGTTGATTACGAATGGAACTGGTCGGCGGTCTGGGACTACCGCCAGAAGTTTGTGCAGGGCTGGCTTGTGACGGTGGCGCTCAGCCTGGCATCGCTGGTGGTGAGCATCCTCGTGGGCGGCACTGCTGCCGTAATGCTCCGCTCGCGACACTCGCTTGTCGAGGCGACGGCCCGTGTCTACGTGGAGGCCATCCGAGGCACACCGCTGCTCGTGCAATTGCTCATCGGATTCTACGTAGTGGCAACCGCGGTAGGACTGGAAAACCGCTATGTCGCCGGGGTCCTCTTGCTCTCATTTTTCAGCGGTGCCTACATGGCCGAGATTTTTCGCGGAGGCCTTGATGCGATCCCGAAGGGCCAGATCGATAGCGGTCGGGCGATCGGCCTGACGCCCTGGCAGTCGCTCCGTCTCGTCGTGCTGCCGCAGGCTGTGCGGCTGGTGCTCCCCTCGGTCGCCGGCCAGCTCGTGTCGCTCGTGAAAGACTCGTCGCTGCTCTCGGTGATTGCCATCTCGGAATTCACGCTCAATGCCCAGGAAGTGAACTCGTTCACCTACTCGACGCTCGAGAGCTACATCCCGCTGGCCGTGGGCTACCTCCTGCTGACCCTCCCGCTTTCGGCGCTCGCTCGCTGGCTCGAACATCGCTTTCGTTACGAGGCGGCATGATCTCCAATCGATTCTTGTCAGACGACGGCAGTGGTCGACTTCACGCTGACGAGCACCTCCAAATACTCGGCCCGGATACCCTCCTCCATGTCATCACGGTGGATCACGTGCGTGAAGAGGCCCGATACATCAAAAATTCGACGGCAGATGTCGTAGCCCCAGTCGGTTGTCACGAGCGACCGGCCATCACCGACCGGGTTGCCGTGATACTCCTCCGGAAGGAGATGGCAGAGCGTGCCATTCTCGAGCCGGGCGCGGGTCCGCGAAGGCTCTGTCTTCCGCACGATCGGCACCGTGAAGATATGCATGCCACCCGGCCGCAGCGTGCGGGCGATCTCCCGAAACGCCGCATCGGGATCGAGCACATGCTCGAAGACGTCTTGGCTTACATGGAGATCGATACTTGCATCCTTGAACGTGAGCTTCTCGAAGTTTTCATTGCGAACACCCTTCACGAGGGCGCCGGGGCGGTGCTCAGGGAGAAACTGCGACGGGATGTACTTGGCGCACTCCCGCGAAAGCTTCACGCTCGTGCCCCGTCGCTCCGGTGACGACTCATGAATCACAAGCTCCCGCCACTTCGGGCACCACTGGTCGATCACAACCATGAGCGCCCGTTCCCGAGGGATGCTCCCGCACGATGTGCAAAAGAAAAAGTCTCGAAGCCACTTGCCCTGCGCTGAAAACCGGACCGGTGCATCGCAAATGGGGCACCAGCCGTAGGTTGAAAACAGCTCATCCGGTGAAGAGGGTGGTTGCACGACAGGCTCCGTCAAGGTGCGGCACGGCCTCGCTCGGACCGTTTCCGCTCGAAGGCACCTTATACGAATCGGCGGGCGTTCGCGGCAATGCGGCTCTGAATGCGGTTGTTGGCCCTGGTGGCACGGTGGCATGGACGAGGCCATACACTTCGAGTTCCCCGACTTTGCGTGGCTGCGGCGGCTCCTCATGAACCTCGTCATTGATGATCTCGTGCAACAGTTCCCGGCGAGGGGGGCCAAGGGGCGGCGTGCTGGAACAGCCACCGTCCTTGAACGGCTTTCACTCGCGACGGGCGAGATTGGCGCCCTCGTTCTCATCGGGCCATCGGGAGGAGGGAAGTCAACGCTCCTCCGCATCCTGGCTGGTCTCGATGTCCCCACCAATGGCCGGGTCGCCTTCGATGGCTCTGCCCTGCCCCGCGACGAGGCCAGCCTTCGACACTACCGCCGCACCGTGGGCACGGTCTTTCAGGCCTACAACCTCTTTCCCCATCTGACGGCGATGGAGAATCTCTTGCTTCCGCTCGTGCATGTTCACGGGCTCAGCGAACAGGCCGCCCGCGAACGGGTGCGGGAGCCACTCGAACGCTTCCGTCTTGCGGCACACGCCCACAAGCGACCGGCCGAGCTCTCCGGCGGTCAGAAGCAGCGGATCGCAATCCTGCGAGCGCTCGTGGTTCGTCCCCGACGGCTCTTCTTCGACGAGCCAACATCTGCCCTCGATCCCGAGATGCGTGCGGAGGTGCTCGAGATGATCGCCGAGGTACGGGCCGAGGGGGCCCAGTTTGTGCTCGTGACCCATGAGATGGCCTTCGCCCGCCGCGTCGCCGACGAGGTAGCCTTCATCGCCGAAGGAAGAGTCCTCGCGTCGGGCCCCACCGCGTCATTTTTTGACCAGCCCGCCGACCCGGAGATTCGCCGCTTTCTCGATCTCACGCTGGCACCATGAGGCGGCCGGTGCTCCAACACGCTTCCTGCAAGGGGTTGCCCGTGCCGCAGAGCCGGCGTTTTAGGCCGAGCGCAGCCAGGATGGCGAAGCGAGGGCTACACCGCGCGACCGGAGGGACAGGATGCCCGAAGGAAGCGTCCGGCTCTCGCGGCACGGGCAACCCCGGGCGACCGGACGGGCTTGCATCAGGCCAACACCACCGCCCCGGGTGTTCCCAGTTCGGCTGAATGCTAAAGTTTTTGATCTTCCGTCTCGCACATACGGCTAGCCCTGGAAACCGGTCATGAACCCAAGTGCCTCCACGATCACCCGCCATCACCGATCCGATTCCTCGACCGAGTTTCCCTTCGCATCACTTTCGACGCCGGTCACACCCACCCACACGCTGCTTCTCGATGCTGACCCAACATCCGCCGATCCGGTCGCTGCCAAGCGGGAAGCCCTGCGGCGGTATTTCCACCAGACATGTGAAGTCTACGACCGTCTCTTCTCGCTCATCGAGAACGACGACGCGTATTACGTGCGGCATGAGCCCCTGCGCCATCCGTTGATTTTTTACTTCGCCCACCCCGCGGTGTTTTATGTCAACAAACTCACCGCGGCCCGGCTGGTCCCCGGCCGCCTCGACTCGAAGCTCGAAGCGATGATGGCCGTCGGCGTCGATGAGATGTCGTGGGACGATCTCAACACGGCCCACTACGACTGGCCGAGTGTGCAGGAGGTCCGCGACTACCGGCTGCGGGTACGGACCCTCATCGATGATGTTCTCAAAACGATGCCGCTCGATCTCCCGATTCGCCAGGACTCGCCCGCGTGGCTGATCCTGATGGGGATCGAGCACGAGCGGATTCATCTCGAGACCTCGAGTGTGATCATGCGCATGATGCCGCGTGGCGACCTTCGGCAAGGACGAGACCTCACGCCAGACGAGCAGCGGCTCTGGGCGGCATGTTCCGTTGCTGGCGTGCCACCCGCCAACGAGTGGCTTCCTGTGGAAGGCCGCACGGTGCGGCTCGGCAAGCCGGAGGCTGACCGCACCTACGGCTGGGACAACGAGTACGGTGCGGAAGAGGTCACGCTGCCGGCGTTTCGCGCCTCCCGTCAGCTTGTCTCCAATGCCGAATTCCTCGCCTTCATCGACGCGGGTGGCTACCGCGACGACTCCCTCTGGACAGAAGAGGGCTGCGGCTGGCTCGGGTATACGGGGGCCCGTCATCCGCGATTCTGGATCGAGCGTGATGGAGGCTATCTCCAACGTAACCTGCTCGAGGAGGTGCCGCTTCCACTCGACTGGCCTGTGGAGGTGAACTGCCTCGAGGCGCAGGCTTACTGTGCGTGGCTCGCTCGGGAGACAGGTGAGAATGTCCTGCTTCCCACGGAGGCCCATTGGCACGCACTCCGCGACGATGCCATCGCCGCGACGGTTGGCCAGCTCGAGTTTGAACAGGCCACGTGGCAGGAAGCCCCGGGCAATATCAACCTCGAGCGGTACGCCTCGCCGTGCCCCGTGACGATGTTTCCGCAGGGCGACTTCTTCGACGTGGTTGGCAATGTCTGGCAGTGGACACGAACGCCCATCATGCCGTTGCCCGGGTTCGAGGTGCATCCGCTCTACGACGATTTTTCCGTGCCGACGTTTGACGGCAGACACAACCTTATGATGGGTGGCTCCTGGATCTCGACGGGGAATGAATCACTCGGAAGCGCCCGCTATGCCTTCCGTCGCCACTTCTTCCAGCACGCCGGGTTTCGCACGGTCGTCGAGGAGCGCGGCAGCGAGGCCAAGACAACGGGCTCCCGTCTTTATGAGACCGACGGACTCGTGACGCAGTATCTCGAGTTTCATTATGGCGATGCCGCTTCTGGAACGAGCGATGGGCAGCTTCCGTTCGACGTGCCCAATTTCCCAAAGGCGTGCGCGGAGGCCACCATGCTGCTCGTGCCGGAGGATCGTCGCCGCCGGTGCCTCGACATCGGCTGCTCGGTGGGCCGATCGACTTTCGAGTTTGCCCGCCACTTCGAGCATGTCGATGGGGTTGATTTCTCAGCGCGGTTCATCCAGTCGGGCGTTCGCCTTCAAGAAGGAGGCGACCTCCTTTACGAGATTCCGACCGAGGGAGAGCTCACGACCACGCGGAGCATTTCCCTCGCGCGATTGGGGCTTGTCGAGCCAGCGTCCCGGGTGCTCTTCACGCAGGGTGACGCCTGCAACTTGAAGCCCGTCGCCACGGGCTACGACCTCATCTTCGCCGGCAATCTCATCGACCGACTCTACGACCCGGCCCTGTTCCTCACCGGAATCGGTGATCGCATCCTGGCCGGAGGGCTCCTGGTGATCACGTCGCCCTATACGTGGCTCGACGACTACACGCCGCGTGAGAAATGGCTTGGGGGGCGGCGGGAGCACGGCGAGCCGCTCACCACGTTCGCCGGGCTCGCCAGCGTGTTGAGCCATGCGTTTGACGTCGTCCACCGACAAGACATCCCGTTTGTGATCCGCGAAACCGCCCGAAAGTACCAGCACACCGTGGCCGAAATGACGGCCTGGCGACGACGCGACTGATCATTTGGTATTCTTGGCCCGCCGACGGTGCGGTGCCGTCGCCAGCTCCCCCACGCGTACTTTGCCATGCCCTTCGACCCCTGTCGGGAATGGCTCGGGATCGATGCAGCCGACCTTGCGCACCCGCATCGCGTTCTCGGCATTCCAGAGTCGCAGACTGACGGCGATACGATCGCCCGACTCGCCGAGGAGCGGATCGCGCAGCTCGGGCGAATCCCGCCAGGGCCATTTACCAAGGCCCATGCGGCCCTCATGACGCGAGTCGCGGAAGCGCGAGACACGCTCCTTGCAACGGCCACCTGGGGTAGCTCATCCGACGCGAGTGGCGAGGTGCCCGCGTTCGTATCTCCACCTCCCCCCTTCTCACCCCCACCTCTCCCCTCCTTGCCCCCCCCTCCGTCCTCCTCACTCTCATTCCCGACGTCGAATTCGCTTCTGCCCACCACGCCATTCGCTTCGCCCACACTTGTCGCCGAGCCTCCTGTGGCTGTCGTCTCCGCTGAGGCGACGCCAGAGACGCTGCCGTTCACACCGGTGGCATCGACCTCCGATTTGGCGGGTGCCCGTCGCGCTGCCCCTGACAGGGCGGGGCCGAGCCTCGGGTTCTACGCTCTCTTCCTCGCCGCTGCGGGTGTGGTTGGCTATGTCGTCTACACGATGCCGATGGGCGACCGCGATGAATGGCAGCTCGCGATGGTGCCGACGAGCGAGCCGCCTGCGGTCGAGGCACCGCTGTCCACAGAGACACCGCGGCCAGCGTTGCCGGCCACTGGTAGCAGGCCGTCACCACTCCCTTCGATCGCGAGCGATGAATCGGTCATCGAACCGAGCCCGCAGCCCATCTCGGCCCAGCCCCCCGCGCCGATGCCACCTTCCGAGCAAGCCATGCCGGTGCCACCGTCGGTCGCCCCGCCGCCATCGATGCCCGATCCGGAAGAGGCTGCTCGGCAACTGGCTGCCGAGCGTAGGAGGATCGCCGAGATGGCTGGCACCGCGCTTCGGGATGCCTACGCGGCACTCCAGCGGCGAGAGTTCGACACGGCAGACCGCGCGATTGAATCGGCCTCCAAGGATGTCGGAGACGATGTCGAGCTTGCCACGCGGATCGAACGATGGCGGCTCTTGGCGACATACGCCAGGGCGTTTGAAGGCTATCGTGCCAAGGCGTTCGACTCGGCCAATGCTGGCCGCGAATACGAGGTTGATGGCCGAATTTTTGCGATCATCGAGATCAATCCGACGATGTTTATCTACCGGCTCGATGGAAGGAACGTCCGAAAACCCCGCGACGAGGTCCATCCGCGCGTTGAGATGGCCGTCGTCGAGGGCTGGTTCGCAGGCGACGGACGGGCGTCCAACTTCATCTTCATTGGCGCCCGCTGGCTCTGTTCCGACCCGCCAAACGCCACGCGAGCTCGTGCCGCCTGGCAGCAGGCTCGTGACGGAGGGGAAGACGTGTCAAACCTGTTCGCCCTGCTCGACGACCCAATCATTCATCAGGCCGGGGACCGATGAGGCATGGCGGATTCGCTGGTCATTCCCCAACCTGCCGCCCCGGTCATAGGCAAGGTGCGTCCCCCCGGCTCCAAGAGCATCACCAATCGGGCTCTCGTGTGCGCTGCGCTTGCACGTGGCACCAGCAGGCTCACCGGCGCGCTCGACAGTGACGACACCCGCGTGATGGCGGCGGGCCTTGAATCACTGGGTGTTCAAATCCATGCCGACTGGGCGACGGGAACGATCGACGTTGTCGGCACTCACGGTATGCTTCCCGCACGCGAGGCCACGATTGACACCGCGGCGAGCGGCACGACCATGCGATTCCTCTCGGCGGTGTGCAGCCTTGGCCCGGGCACCTACCGCCTCGATGGCACGTCCCGCATGCGGCAGCGTCCGATCGGTGATCTGGTTGCGGCGATTCGCGAGCTTGGGATCGACGCCGTCGCGGAAAGCCCGGGTGAATGTCCGCCCGTCGTGATTCGCTCGCACGGCATGGCTGGAGGCTCTGCCACGGTACGAAGCGACACATCAAGCCAGTTTGCCAGTGGCCTTGCCCTCGCAGCGCCGTGCACAGCCACAGGGATGGTAATCACCTTCGAGGGTGACGTTGTCTCGCTTCCCTACCTCGACATGACCCGCCGCGTCATGGAGGCTTTCGGCGCGACCTGCACCGCGGCCGACGAGCGTCGATGGGAGATCCCACCGTGCGGCTACGAGCCCCGCGGGTATGCGATCGAGCCGGATGCTTCCGCGGCCAGCTACTTTACCGCTGCGGCGGCGATCACAGGGGGGAACGTGCGGATCGAAGGGCTCGGCCGGGCGAGCCTCCAGGGAGATGTTGCGTTTTGTGACGCACTCGAACGGATGGGCTGCGTGATTACATGGTTGCCAGATGCCGTCACCGTTTCAGGGCGAGCGGTACGCGGCATCGACATTGACATGAATGCCATCAGTGACACCGTGCCGACGCTGGCGGTCGTCGCGCTCTTTGCAGAAGGACCGACAACGATCCGAAACGTGGCGCACGTTCGCGACAAGGAAACCGATCGCATCAGCGACCTGGTCCGCGAACTGCGGCGGCTCGGCGCCGACATCGAGGAGCACCCCGACGGCCTCACCGTGCAACCAACCGGCCTTGACGCTCCGCTTTGCGGGGCTCGCGTCAAAACCTACGACGACCATCGCATGGCTATGAGCCTCGCTCTCGTTGGCCTCGTCGTCCCGGGCGTCGAAATCGAGGATCCATGGTGTGTCGGCAAGACATTTCCAGGGTACTGGCGAGCACTCGCTGACCTCGCGGGGTTTCCCGCGACGTTTGCCCCCCCGAGTGAGCGGCCATCCCTCGCCTGAGGTTCCATTGGGGCGTCCGTCAGCAGCACTCGGCGCTGAGGGAAGCCTGCTCGAGCACGAGCGCCGCTTTTTCGAGCAGCTCGTCTGCGCGGGCAGCCGTTGACTTGAGTGAACTGCTCGAGAACGGGGTTGTATGTTCGTCGAGCGCGACAAAGCCGCCGCCGCAGTGCTGGCAATAGACCCGCCTGCCGAGGAGTTGCACACGGATTTGAAGCGTCCGTCCGCAGACGGGGCAATGCTGGTGGTAGTAGACGTCTCGGATCATGTGGTTCGGGCCTCCTGCCAGAGGATTCATAAGCCTTGAAGACTCGCGAGGCACCCTTCAGAGCACCCCTCCACCTCTCCCAACGCACCGGTGAGTTTACGCAAGCCATCCCCGGCTGACAACTAGCAGACACGCCAGAAGCTGTTAGTTTTCTGCGAGAAAACAGTGAAAGTCGGGAATCTAGGCAAACCGACGAGAGCCAGGCGATTTCTCCTCCGCTCATGGAACGCTAAGCTATCCTTGTGCTGGTTTTTCGGGGATTGAGTTTCGCCGATCGTGTTGGCTGCAGTCGCGATGCTCCAAAGGCCATTTTTTACCCCGGTCGTCCTCGGCTTCTGGCTCGTGACCACGGGCTGGCTGGTGGCGGCAAAGATTCTCCCGGCGCTTCAGCCCGGCTCACCCCCGGGCCACCAGGCCTTCTACACATCCGTCGGCAAGCTCGTACCGGTGGCATGGACCGTTGAATGCAACGGAAGCCCCATCGGGTGGGCACTCACGCGGGCAACCTATGCCCACCGCCGCGGGCTTCTTGTTGACACGCGGCTCCACGTCGATCGACTCCCGTGGAACGAGGTGCTCCCGACGTGGGCGGCTGTGCTCATGCATCAGGCCGCTCACGAGCAGGCGGTGCCTGCTTTTGATGCCCGTGGAAGGCTCTCGATCGACGAGCGAGGCGAGCTTCGCTCGTTCTCATCGATCGTGAATCTTCCTGGTGCCCACGATCCGCTCGTCTTGACCGGCAGCGTTGACAAGGGCCGGGTCTCCATGTTCGTGGCCGCTGGTGATTTGCGACACGAGACAACTCGCCCGCTTCCCGCTGCCGCGATGGTCGGCGACGAACTCTCCCCATTGGCCACCCTCCCAGGCCTCTATGAAGGCCGTCGCTGGAGCGTGCCCGTGTATAGCCCGCTTCGTCCCGGCCAATCGCCGCTCGAAATTCTTTACGCGGAAGTCGGGGGCGAGGAGCCGATCTCCTGGAACAACGAGACCGTTCGGGCGCGGATCGTGACGTACCGCGAGGATCCCTCGAGCACCCGTCCCCCCCGGTGTCGTCTCTGGGTCGATGATACCGGCCGTGTCCTCCGTCAGGAGTCGATTCTCTTGGGAGCCCGATTAGCGTTTGTGCGGCAGCCGGATGACGCTGCCGCTCGTCTGGCAGACGCCAATGACGCCGACGTGATCATACGCGGCCGCCCGACATGGCCCACGGAAGCCGCCCCATGATCGAGTTTGACCATGTCACCCGCACCTACGGCCCCAAGACAGCCGTGGCCGATCTCTCACTCGCGATCCCGCGAGGGGAGCTCTTCGCGCTCCTTGGCCCCAACGGTGCCGGCAAGACGACGACCATCAAGATGCTCGTCGGCCTTCTCCATCCCACGCGGGGGTTCGTGCGAATCTGCGGCCATGACGTGGTGGCTGATCCGCGGTCGGCGCACCTCCACGTCGGCTATGTGCCAGACGAGCCCTGTCTCTACGACAAGCTCACGGGCCGGGAGTTCCTCTGGTTCATCGCCGACATGTTTGGGATGCCGCGGCATCTCACCAGAGACCGCATTGATCGCGAGGTCGAGTGCTTCGAACTCACCGAGTTTCTCGATGATCTCGCGGAGAGCTATTCGCTCGGCATGAAGCAGCGGCTGGTCTTTGCCGCCTCGCTCCTCCACGATCCCGATGTGCTTGTGCTCGACGAGCCGATGGTGGGCCTCGACCCGAGGAGTGTCCGGATCGTGAAGGATCTTTTGTCGGCCCGCACGAGCGAAGGCATGACCGTCTTCATGTCGACGCACACGCTGGCAATGGCCGAAGAGCTGGCTGATCGCGTGGGCATCATGGTGCGCGGGACGCTCCGGTTTCTTGGCACGATCATGGAACTTCGGGAACAGGTGGCCCTCGAGGCGACGTCGCTCGAGCATCTCTATCTCGAGCTCACTCGCCCTGGCGGATCGGGGTCATGATCAGCCGAGCCCAGCCCCGCTCGGCCGTCCGCCTCCTCTCGGTGGAGGAGGAATCTCGGCACTTTCTTCGTCTGCGACTCACGCTCGTCTGGGAAACGCTCCGGGCGATGCTCACCGGCGCACGGCTGCGGCTTTCCCTCGTGGTCCTCCTTAGCAGTCTCTTCTGGGCGGCCCTCTATGGCCTGTTCGTGGAAGCCTTCTCGTTCCTCGACTCGCTCAACGCCGATGTCACACCGCTTCTGTTCAATGCCTTCTTCTCATCGCTCATGGTGATGCTCGTCTTCTCGATGGCGATTCTGCTCTACAGCGGCATGTATCAATCGCCCGAGGCCCGGCTCCTGCTCACGCTTCCCGTCCGAGCCGAAACGATCTTCGGCCACAAGTTTCGCGAGGCGATGTGGTTTGCGAGCTGGGGATTCGTGCTGCTCGGGAGTCCCATGCTCGTGGCCTACGGTGTGGTGCGGGAGTCGTCCTGGACCTACTTCGCACTCATCCTTCCATTCATGCTGGCCTTTGTGACGATTCCTGCTGCTCTCGGAGGTATCGTCTGCATGGCCCTTGTCGGCTGGCTTCCGCGGCTTCGTCTCCACGCGCTCTCAATCGGCCTCACAGCGGCCTGCGTCCTGGCACTCTGGCTCGCCTGGTCGTTCATGGCGCAGCCGCAGCTTGAAGTGATGTCGGCGGCATGGTTCGAGCGAACATTCGCCCGTCTCGCCGTCACGGAACAAAAACTCTTTCCGAGCTGGTGGCTCTCGAGCGGCCTCCTCGAAGCCGCCCGCACCGATGATGATGGCCGAGTGGTCAGCCCTGGTCTCATCGAAGCCATCAAGTTCTTATCACTTTTGATTGCCAACGCGCTCATCCTGCAGCTCGCGGCCGGCTGGCTGGCACGCACGGTCTACCGAAGAGGCTATAGCCACTTGGCCGGCGAGGTTCCCGCCCGGCGGCAGCGGCGCATTGGTTGGATCGATCGCCTCCTCCTTGGGAACGAATCGACCGGGAGGCGACCCTTGCGCCAACTGCTCGTCAAAGACCTTCGGGTGTTCCGCCGTGATATCTCCCAGTGGTCGCAGTTCCTCATCTTCTTCGGCCTTCTCGGGCTCTATTTTCTCAACCTTCGGTCGTTCAACTACCACACGGCCTATGCTTCGATGATCGGGTTTCTCAATCTCGCTGTCGTGGGTCTCATTCTTTCGACGTTCACGACTCGATTTGTGTTTCCGATGATCAGCATGGAGGGTCGTCGGTTCTGGATTCTCGGGCTGCTTCCTGTGCATCGTGACCAGATCGTGTGGTCCAAGTTTCTCTTTTCGTTCATCGGCGGTCTCATCCCGTGCACGATGCTCGTGTTTCTCAGCGACTCGATGCTCGGCCTTGGGTGGCAACTGGTTCTCCAGCACGAGTTTTGCTGCCTTCTGCTCTGCCTCGGGCTGTCGGGCATTGCGGTTGGCCTGGGCGCACGGATGCCTGAGCTCCGGGAATCGTCGCCGGCCAAGATATCGTCGGGCTTCGGCGGAACGCTCTGCCTGGTCATCAGTTCGCTCTTCATCATGATCGTCGTGGTCGTGGCGGCGCTGCCGAATCATCTGTTCCTGCTTGCCCGCGCCCTCGGCCCGACCGTCATCGCCCCCGACGGTTTTCTGGCCTGGGCTGGCGGGCCGTGGGGAGCCGCAGCGAGCCTCTTGATCATCACCACCGTTGGCCTTGCAGCGACGGTCATTCCTCTCCGGTCGGGCCTCCGCGCCTTCCGCCAGCTCGAGGTGTAGGAAACGACCGACATTTTTCCGCCCGAGATGGCGTTAGCCCACTTCGTAGGCTGCGGTTGTCAAAGGGCCGGGAGATCGGGATGATCCCGGTGCTTGGAAACCGCCATGATTCGTCCGGCTCAACCCGCTGTACTTCGCCCATCCGCTCGCTCGGCTGATCGCCGCGTGATCCACGTCGGCGCTGTGCAATACCTCAACACGAAGCCACTCGTTCACGGTCTGGCTGGCCCGGGCCTCGATGTGGCCTACGATCTGCCGAGCCGACTTGCCTCCCGCCTGGCCACAGGTGAACTCGACGTGGCGCTTGTGCCCGTCGTCGAAGTCTTTCGGCATCCCGAGCACACGATCCTGTCAGACGCCTGCATCGCCTGCCGTGGGCCGGTCATGAGCGTGAAGCTCCTGTTTCGCACGGCACCCTCGCGGGTGGCCACGCTCGCTATCGATGAAGGCTCTCGCACGAGCGAGGCACTTGCCCGCATTCTCTTGGCCAAGCGGCACGGCATCACGCCGAAGATCGAGACGCTCCCGATCGGCTCGTCGAGCGACGACACCGCGGCCGACGCCGTGCTTCTGATCGGCGACCGAGCCCTCGGCCCCGCCGACGCCCGCGGCGCCTTTCAACTCGTCTGGGACCTCGGCGATGAGTGGTGCCGCTGGACCGGCCTCCCATTTGTCTTCGCCGTATGGGCAACGCGAGCGACCGAGGGCCTTGCAGGACTGGCCAATCAGCTCGCGGCAGCCCGTGACTCAGGAAAGGCGAACCTCGCAGCGATCGCGGCAGCTGAGGCTGACAGGCACGGGCTCACGGTGCCGCAGTGCCTCAGTTATCTGCGTGACAATCTCCACTATGATCTGGGTGAATCGGAACGTGAGGCCCTCCGCTTGTTCCACTCCTACGCCCGCGGCCTGGAGCTCGTGCCCGATGTTCCAACGGCTGTCGCCGCAAGAATGCTCAGTTCATGACGACACCACTTGCAACGCTTCTCGACAATGTTTCGTCCGGCGAGCGGCTCGCCTTCGACGATGCCGTGCGGCTGCTCGAATGCCATGACCTCGCGGGACTAGGCCGTGCGGCCGACACCGTCACCCGCCGGCTGCATCCGGAACCGTGGCGGACCTACAACATCGATCGAAACATCAACTACACAAACATCTGCACGGCCGTCTGCGATTTCTGCGCCTTCTATCGGAGGCCCAAGAGCCCTGAAGGCTACGTTCTCGATCGTGAGGAGTTGCTCAGAAAAATCGAGGAGACCGTGGCACTTGGCGGCGATCAGATTCTCATGCAGGGTGGCCTCCACCCGACGCTCACGCTCGAGTGGTATGAGGAGCTGCTGCGGGACATCAAGAGCCATTTCCCGCAGGTGAATATCCACGGTTTTTCACCCCCCGAGATCTACCACTTCACCAAGATCTCGAAACGGCCGCTGCCCGAAGTGCTCGAGCGACTCGCGCGGGCAGGCCTCGGATCACTCCCCGGTGGCGGCGGTGAAATCCTCGTGGATCGCGTACGGGCGGCCATCACTCGCGGCAAGGTGATGACAGACGACTGGCTCGATGTGCATCGTCAGTGGCACCTCCTTGGCGGCAAGAGCACCGCCACGATGATGTATGGCCATGTTGAAACCCTCGCGGAACGCGTCGAGCACCTCGACCGCCTCCGCGAGCTCCAGGATGAGACCGGCGGGTTTACGGCCTTTATCTGTTGGTCGTTTCAGCCCGACAACACCGAAATGGACGACATCCCGCCGGCAGGGGCATTTGAGTATCTCAAGACCCAGGCCGTTGCCCGGCTCTACCTCGACAATTTCCCCAACATCCAGTCGAGTTGGGTGACGCAAGGCCGCGACATCGGCCAGCTCGCCCTCCTCTTCGGGGCCAACGACATGGGTAGCCTCATGATCGAGGAGAATGTCGTCAGCGCCGCAGGCACCGTCCACCATCTCACGCTCGACCAAATGAAATCGGCCATCTCCGAGCTCGGCTGGATTCCGCGCCGCCGCAATGTTTTTTATGAACTTTTTGAAGAGGCAGACGAGCCAAATGTGATGCCGTCGGCGGCCCGGCCGAACTTCATGCCGCTGCCCGTGGCCGCGACGGTGCCGTGACACGTCTGCACACCGACCGCAGGCCTTGGTCGCTGTCGCTGCGATGCCGATGGCTCGTGCCGATGGGCGGCCCACCGATCGAGAACGCGTTTCTTCGTGTTGAACGCGGGCGGATTGCCGCCGTGGGCCGCTGCCGCGGGAGTTCTTCGAGCGACTGCGTGGACCTCGGCGACGCGATCATCCTGCCCGGCCTCGTCAACGCCCACACGCACCTGGAATTTTCATCGCTCCATGAACCGATTCCAGCCGACGGCGGTCTCCCAGGATGGATTGCTCGCGTCGTGGCAGCCCGCCGGTCGCGCGGGGCACACGACACCGCCGCCGCAGCGATTCGCCAGGGGCT
>JBGTGN010000038.1:0-37691 GCA_041746715.1 Pirellulales bacterium
CCGCAACCCGCCTCGCCGCTGCCGCCCGTGCCACGCGCAGAGCCGCCCGCCTTCGAAGCCCCTTCGTCTCCGCCAGCCGACGCCCCCCGCGTATCTCATGCCCCGGCTTCGAGTGGGTCGGTCCGCGTCGATACGGCCAAGCTCGATGGTCTCCTCGATCTCGTCGGCGAGCTCGTGATCGCCCAGTCCATGGTGGTCGAGGCCGCTGTCGGAAGCGATGCATCACTCATCCGGTCACTCACCCAGTTGCGGGGCATCACGTCAGACCTCCAGCGCACCGCCATGGCGATTCGCATGGTGCCGATCCGGGGAGCCTTTCAGAAAATGGGGCGACTTGTCCGAGATGCGGCCGTGGGCCTCGGGAAAGAGATTCGACTCATCGTCGAGGGCGCCGAGACAGAACTCGATCGCACGGTGATCGAGGAGATCGGCGATCCACTCGTCCACATGATCCGCAACGCCGCCGATCACGCGATCGAATCTCCCACCGAACGACTCGCCGCAGGAAAATCCGCGGCCGGCACCATCACGCTTTCGGCGTGTCATCAGGGAGGGTTTGTCGTGGTGCGGGTTTCCGACGACGGCCGAGGCCTCAACCCGGCCCGCATCCGAGCGAAGGCCGTGGAGAAGGGTCTCATTCCGGCCGACGCCGTGCTCGACGCCCGCGACACCCTCGAATTGATTTTTGCACCCGGCTTCTCGACGGCCGCGGAGGTGAGCGACCTCTCGGGGCGTGGCGTCGGCCTCGACGTCGTGCGACGAAACGTCGAGCGGGTTCGTGGCAAGGTGGAAGTCGAGTCGGTGAAAGGTCGCGGGACGACGTTCACGCTTTCCATGCCGCTGACACTCGCCATCATCGAGGGGCTCGTGGTGGCTGTCGCGGGCCAGCGGTTCGTGATTCCGGCCCTGGCTGTTCGCGAATCGTTTCGTCCGCTTGCGACGGGCTTGTCCTCCGTCCACGGTCGTGGCGAGCTCGTCGCGGTGCGCGGCCAGCAGGTGCCGCTTGTTCGGCTTGGCCGCCATCTCGGGATTGCCGGGGCAGTCGATGACGCCACACGGGCGATCGTCGTCGTCCTGGAGGCAGGCAGCGACCGACGATGCCTCCTGGTCGATGAGCTCGTGGGCAAACAGGAGGTCGTGATCAAGCCTCTTGGTGAATCCTTCACCGGACGAACGCCCTTCGCAGGCGCAGCCATTCTCGGGGATGGCCGAGTGGGTTTGATCCTCGATTCCCTCGCACTCGTCCGACTCGGCAGACGGTCCTCAACGGAGACGGCGGCCTGACCGCCAGATGCCATGAACGACACCCACCCTATGCATCACGCGGACGAGCCGCATGCTCGAGCCGCCCCGGGCAAGTACCTCACATTTCGCCTCGCATCGGAGACCTACGGCCTCCCGGTGCTCGCCGTACGGGAAATCATCCGCCTCTGTCCGATTACGCCCGTGGCCAATATGCCGCCCCATGTCCGCGGCGTCATCAATCTGAGAGGAAAGGTGATTCCGATCGTCGATCTTCGAGTGCGTTTCGGCCTTACGGTCATGCCTGACCATGATCGCACCTGCATCGTCGTGGCACAGGTCGCCTCGTCGATGGGGGGCACCCGCCCGTATGCCATCGTGGTCGATGCCGTGGATGAGGTCGCGGTGCTCGCTGAGCCCGACATCGCCCCGCCGCCTGACTTCGGTGGTGCCGTCGATACCCGCTTCATCACGGGCCTCGCCCGTCGCGATGATGGCGTGACCACGCTCATTGATCTCGATGGCGTGGCCGCAAGTGACACCTGCTCCGGACAGCCCGCCACTCCCTGACCATAGCTCCTCTGAGGAACGTTTCCATGCTCACCTGGACCATCCCCCGCCGCGTTGCCGCGGGTTTCGCGGTGCTTCTCGTCGCGGCCCTGGCGGTGGGCGGCACGGCCCTCGTGCGTCTGCAAGGCACCGCCCGGAGCGTCGAACAGCTTGCTGGCAATCTGGTGCCCTCGGTGGCGACCCTCAGTCGCATTGTCGAGGCCGACCTGGTGACCCTCCTCGCCGCCCGTCGGGCCGCCCACGACACCGATCCCGAGCTCGCTCGACAGGCCAACGAGGTTTTGCGAGATGCCCTCGCCACCGGCGACAAGGATATCGAGGCCTACCGCGGCCTTATCAGCGATGGGGAGGATGCCCGCCTTTTTGGTGAGGCCCGCAAGGCCCGCGCCGCCCTCGTTGCCGAGATCCGACAGTCCATGAAGCTCGTCGCCGAAGGCAAGACCGACGAGGCGCGAGCCCGAGTTCTTTCGGGAGCTGATCCGCTGGCCGACCGCAGCCTCGAGCTCTTCAATGAAGCCATTGAATACAACATTGCGCTGACCAAGAAGGAGGCCGAGGCGGCACGATCCCACCTCAAGACCGGTTTTGTGATCGCGTCGGTGGTGGTCTCCCTCGCGGCGATTGTCGGCGTTGTCCTGGCGCTCGGGATCACGCGATCGCTCTCGCGAGCGCTGCTCGCCATCTCCGATTCCCTCGAGGAAGGAGCCACCCGCACGACCGAGGCGGCCGGTCAGTTAGCAAGCGTCAATCGGACCGTCGCCGCCGGCTGCACCGAGCAGGGTGCCTCGGTGGCCGAGACGAGCTCGGCGCTCGAGCAGATCTCGGTGATGATCCGATGCACTGCCGACAATGCGGGCAAGGCCAAGGACTTCGCTGGCCAGGCCAAGGCGGCGGCGTCTGCGGGAGCCGAGACGATGGGAGCGATGAACGCGGCCATGCGTTCGATCGAAAGCTCGAGTGCGGAGGTCGCCAAGATCGTCAAGCAGATCGATGAAATCGCTTTTCAAACAAACATTCTCGCGCTCAACGCGGCCGTCGAGGCCGCGCGAGCAGGCGAGGCGGGAGCGGGCTTTGCGGTCGTGGCCGAGGAGGTTCGGTCGCTGGCCCAACGAAGCGCCCAGGCAGCAAGGGAGACGGCCGACCGGATCGAGGCAGCCATTGAGAGCAGCCGGGTGGGCGCCGCCAACTGTGATCGCGTCGGGAAATCACTCGGCGAAATCGCCGACCGCGTCACGGCAGCCGATAAACTCGTGGCAGAAATCGCCACGGCCGCCAAGGAACAGGCCGAGGGGATCCGACAGATCGGGACGGCCATGACCCAGCTTGACCAGGTGACTCGCGACAACGCCGCCCGCGCTGGCGAAGGGGCTGCGGCGGCCGGTGACCTGTCGGAACAGGCTTCCACCGTTCGATGCAACGTCGATCGGCTGCGAGGTCTTGTTGTTCCGGGGTCTGCCACGGCCGTCACCGGAGCCCATCCGACGACGGGCAAGCAGGCTCAGTCGCCCCGGCCGAAGTTCGGGGCCCCAACGCCTGCTCCGAGAATCCCCATGCCCGGTGATCACGCCACTCATGCGACCGGCCACGACGCCGAAGATCGTCACTTCGCCGACTTCTGACTGAACGTGGGCAAGGCCATCCATGGCCCTTGCCCACATAGGCCGACCGATGGCAAAGCCAACGTTTGCCACGGTCGGCGAACGCCGCGTCGTGCGGTGTCTCATGGATGCCTGAGCCTGATAGAAATATCTGGACAAAGTCGACCGATGCTTCAACCCGATCCCGAACCTGATTCCCGGTCGTACGCGTTCCTCGCCGACCTCGTCTATCGGCGAAGCCATATCCGTCTGGGCCCAGACAAACGTGCCTTTGTGGCGGGGCGGCTCTCCGGCCGGCTCCGAAGTCTCGGGCTGACGAGCTATGCGGACTACTGCCGCCTCCTGGCAACCGGAAATGTCGACGAAGCCGAACGGCTCATCGATCTCATCTCCACAAACCACACGGCGTTCTTCCGGGAGCCGGCGCACTTCGAGTACCTTGCTCGGGAGCTCCTCCCTGACCTCACTCGCCGAATCGCTCACTCGGGAAGGCCACTCGCCGTGTGGTGCGCGGCGGCGGCGTCTGGTGAAGAGGCCTATTCGCTGGCCATCGTCCTGGCCGAACACCAGCGGCTGATGCCATCGTTCTCTTGGGGCATCACGGCCTCGGATATCTCCCGTCGGATGCTCGAGCGCTGCCGGCTTGGTGTCTACGAGATGGACCGCGTTCAGGTGCCCGATACGTCCTGGTTGCAACGATACTTTCGCCGTGGCTTCGGCGAGCGGGAAGGGTATTTTCGGGTGAAACCAGAGATTCGGCAGCGGGTGCAAACTCACGCGATCAATCTTTTTCAGGACACGTATCCGCTTGCGACTGACCAAGACATTATTTTCTGTCGCAATGTGATGATCTACTTTGACGAGGTATCTCGACAGATGCTCATAGACCGGCTGTTCAACCAGCTTGCTCCCGGCGGCCATCTCTTCGTGGGGCATGCCGAGAGCCTTCTGGGACTCGAGCATCGCTTCCGGCAGGTGCGACCGGCCGTCTACGAACGGCCAGCGTGAGGGGTGGAACAATCATGACACGCGCCAATCGACCAATCCGAGTGCTGATCGTGGACGACTCAGCGCTCGTGCGCCAGGCCATCAGCGAGGCGCTGTCGCGTGATCCTGAGATTGAGGTCGTGGGCACGGCGCCCGATCCTTATGTGGCCCGCGAGAAGATCGCACGGCTCGATCCCGATGTCATCACGCTCGACCTCGAGATGCCCCGGATGGACGGGCTCACGTTTCTGCGGATCCTCATGAAGCACCACCCTCTGCCGGTCGTCGTGGTGAGCTCCCTTACGCAGGCAGGCTCGCAGGCGGCCCTCGAGGCGATTGAGGCGGGAGCCGTGGACGTGCTGGCCAAGCCCGACGGTACGATGTCGCTCGGCGCCATCGCCGGCCGGCTCGCCTGGCACGTCAAAGCCGCTGCCGAGGCGGGCATCCGCCTGCGACGACACTCCGATCTGGCTCCCTCGCAGTCACCGAGCTCCGTCGCACCGCTTCGTGGCACCGGTCGCGCGCCCCACGATCGACAGCTCATCGTGATTGGTGCTTCCACCGGGGGAGTCGAGGCCCTTCGCCGCGTCGTGCCGCTCCTCCCCACGGAGCTTCCGCCGGTGGCAATCGTCCAGCACATCTCCGCGATCTTTTCTCGGGCTGTCGCCGAACGGCTTGACACCCTTTCCCGCCTCACGGTGCGGGAAGCGGGGGATGATGAGCCGCTTCGGCCAGGCGAGTGCGTGATCGCGCCGGGCGACATCCACCTGGCAATCGATTATCGGGGGGGTGGCTTTCGTACCCGCCTTGTTCGCTCGCCGCCGATCCACCACTGTCGTCCGTCGGTCGATGTGCTCTTCCGTTCGGCCGCTGAGGCTGCTGGGCCACGTGTCGTAGCCGCACTCCTCACGGGTATGGGAAGCGACGGAGCCCTCGGGATGCAGGCCATTCGCGAGGCAGGCGGCAAAACGATCGCGGAGCACGAGTCGAGCTGTGTCGTCTACGGGATGCCGCGGGCGGCCGTGGAGCTTGGGGTCGTGGACCGAGTCGTGCCCCTGGCCGACATTGCCGGGGCTATTGTCGATGCCACGGTTCGGCGGTAAAGCGGGTCTCGGGGCGTTACCGAGATCGCTGGGCAATGCGGACAATCGCCCGGGCGGCCTCTTGAGCCCGCTGCTTGGCACCGATGGCCTCGTCGCCAGCGGCAGGCTTGGCGGTGATCGCTGCCAAGTCAGCACGGGCCCGTGCGAGGTCGAGCTTCTCGGCTGGCACAGCCCGTTGGGTGATGACGGTCACGGCGTCGTGGGCCACTTCGACAAAGCCTCCCTCGACAAACGTCCGTCGCACAGACTCGCCGCCCTCAGCGGAAACGATCCGAATTTCACCCGCGCCGAGCCGTCCGATGAACGGAGCGTGACCGCGAGCCACGCCACGTTCACCGTCCTCGAGCGGCAGCACGACCGACGTGGCCAACGCATCGAGAACGGTGGTCTCGGGCGTGACGACCAGGCAGCGGATGCCGGAGGCATGTTTTGGATGAGCCATCGACGTTTCAATTCTTTCGGAGGACGGGGTCAGCTCTTGGCAGCCATCTTCTTGGCCTGTTCTTCGGCCTGCTCGATCGGACCCACGTACATGAAGGCCTGCTCGGGCAGATGATCCCACTTGCCGTCGGCAATCTCTTCGAACGACCGGATCGTGTCGGCCAGGCTCGTGATCTCACCCGGCTTGCCGGTAAACACCTCGGCCACGAGGAAGGGCTGCGACAGGAACCGCTCCATGCGACGGGCCCGGTGCACGATGAGCTTGTCCTCTTCGGAGAGCTCGTCCACACCGAGGATCGCGATGATGTCCTGAAGCTCGCGATACCGCTGAAGCGTCCGTTGCACACGGCGGGCGATGGCGTAGTGCCGTTCGCCGACGTACTGCGGGTCCAGGATTCGACTGGAGGACGCAAGGGGATCGACCGCGGGGTAGATACCCTTCTCCGAAATGGACCGTTCCAGATAGAGGAACGCGTCAAGATTGCCGAACGCGGTAGCCGGAGCCGGGTCAGTCGGGTCGTCAGCCGGCACGTACACCGCCTGGACGCTCGTGATCGCCCCCTTCGACGTCGATGTAATCCGTTCTTGAAGCGCACCCATCTCCGTTGCGAGCGTCGGCTGGTAGCCCACGGCACTCGGCATGCGGCCCAGCAGGGCGCTCACTTCGCTGCCAGCCTGCGAAAACCGGAAGATGTTATCGACGAAGAGCAGCGTGTCGGCACCGGTCGTGTCGCGGAAATACTCGGCCATCGTGAGGGCCGAGAGGGCCACGCGAAGGCGGGCTCCTGGCGGCTCGTTCATCTGGCCAAACACCATGCAGGTCTGCTCGATGACGCTGCGGCCGGTGTCACCGATCTTGGCATCCTGCATTTCGAGCCAGAGGTCGGTGCCCTCACGGGTCCGCTCGCCGACGCCGGCAAACACCGAATAGCCACCGTGGGCTGACGCGATTCGGGCGATGAGCTCGGTGAGAATGACCGTCTTGCCGAGGCCGGCACCGCCGAAGAGCCCTGCCTTGCCGCCGCGGACGAACGGCGTGAGGAGATCGATGACCTTGATACCGGTCTCGAAAAGCTCGGTCTTTGTGGAGAGTTCCGAAATGGCCGGCGGATCGCGGTGGATCGGCCACCGCTCTTCTGTTTCAACCGGGCCACGCTTATCGATCGGCTCGCCAAGGAGGTTGAACACTCGCCCGAGCGTGGCCTTCCCCACGGGCACCGACACCGGCGCCCCGGTATCGACCACCTCTTCGCCGCGAATGAGGCCGTCGGTGCTGCCCAGGGCCACGCACCGCACCTTGCCGCCGCCGAGATGCTGCTGCACCTCGCCGACAAGATGGAGTTCCACGCCCTTGTGATCAGCATCAATGCGAACCGCATTGTAGATCGCGGGAATAGCATCTTCGGGAAACTCGACGTCAAACGTCGAACCGATGACCTGGGTGATGCGGCCTGTTGAAGTTGCGGTTGCCATGATTTTCTCGTTCGCTCCTACTCGTTGTCTCGTGTCACTACTGTTCAGGGGCACCGGCGATCTGCGGCCGAAGGCCCGCAGCATCGACGGCTCTGTGCGTTTTACGCCTGTCGGCGCACCAGCTATTGTTTGAGGGCCTCCACGCCGCCGAGGATCTCCATGATCTCACCGGTGATCTGGGACTGCCGGGCCCGGTTGTATTGCCGGGAAAGATTCTTGATGAGGCCGCCGGCGTTCTCCGTTGCCGCCTTCATGGCCACCATGCGAGCGACCTGTTCGCTCACCGCCGCATCGAGGAAGCACTTGAAGAGCCTCGCCATGAAGCTCGCTGGCAGGAGCTCCTCAAGGATGCTTTCAGCCGACGGATAAAAATCGTACTCGTCGCTCGCGAGTTTTGCGGCGGGGCTTCCGGTCGCCTCCGGAGGAGTCAGCGGCAGGAGCATCTCGGTGACGGCTTCTTGTTTCGCGATGCTCGAGAACCGTGTGTAGCAGACATCGAGACGGTCGATCTCACCTGCCGCGTAGGCTGCGAGGTAGGCCTGGCCGATCGGTGCCACGGCTGCGAATTCCGGCTTGTCTTCAAACGTCGTGTACCGCTCGGCCATCTCGATGCCGCGAAACTTGAGGGCCGCGATGCCACGCTTTCCCGAGACCGCCACGCTCGTGGTGACCTGCTCGCTCTTCCACTGGCCCAGGATTGCCGCCGTCTGACGAACCACGTTGCCGTTGTAGCCACCGCAGAGCCCACGATTGCCGGTGAGCACAAGCAGCGCCGCCCGCTTCGTGGGACGGGTCTCGAGCAGCGGATGGTCGACATTCGCCCCCACCGCCGCGATGTTGCCGAGGATCTTCGCGAGCTGCTTCGTGTAGTCACGGGCGGCGATGGAGCGATCCATCGCCTTCTTGAACCGCGCTGTCGCGATGAGCTCCATGGTGCGGGTGATCTTGCGGATGTTCCGCACCGATTTCCGCCGCCGGTCGAGTGCTCGGGCCTTGGCCATTGCCGCTGATTCCTTCGTTCGTGTCTCGTGTCTTAGCGGCCCGCGCCAACCGTCTCACGTGCCTGGGCCTGGGTGCCCGTTGCTGCCCGCTGCCGCTTGAACTCGGCGATCGCTGCCTCGAGCTGACGCTCGCCCTCGCCGTCGAGCTCATTGGTTTCCTCGATCCGCTTGCGAAGCTCCGGAATCTGATCCCGAACAAACGTCAGAAAACCCTTCTCCCAGTCGGCCACTTGGTCGCGTGGTACATCGTCGAGATGACCACGGGTGCCGGCGTAGATGCTCATCACCTGATCGACCATGTCCATCGGGGCAAACTGCCCCTGCTTGAGGAGCTCGACCATCCGGTAACCGCGATCGAGCCGCTGCTGCGTGGCTGCGTCGAGGTCGGTCCCGAGCTGGGCAAAGGCTTCGAGCTCGCGGAAGCTCGCGAGGTCAAGACGCAAGCCGCCGGCCACCTTCTTCATGGCCTTCGTCTGGGCAGCACCACCGACGCGAGACACCGAGATTCCGACATTCATGGCAGGCCGCTGACCGGCGAAGAACAGGTCGGGCTGGAGATAGATTTGACCGTCGGTGATCGAAATCACGTTCGTCGGAATGTAGGCCGAGACCTCACCTTCGAGTGTTTCAATGATTGGGAGACTCGTGAGCGACCCGCCCCCCTTCTCGGCCGACAGCTTGGAAGACCGCTCGAGGAGGCGACTATGGGCATAGAACACGTCGCCAGGGAAAGCCTCACGGC
This sequence comes from Pirellulales bacterium, assembly GCA_041746715.1. Lineage (GTDB taxonomy): Bacteria > Planctomycetota > Planctomycetia > Pirellulales > UBA1268 > QWPN01. The sequence continues at coordinate 9,158 of JBGTGN010000038.1, forward strand.
CCGGCGGACGACGCATGAGGAGCGAGAGCTGGCGGTAGGCCACCGCTTGCTTCGAGAGATCGTCATACACGATGAGGGCGTGCTCGCCGTTGTACATGAAGTGCTCGGCCATCGCGGTGCCCGAGTAGGGGGCGATGTATTGCAGCGGTGCGGCCGTGGAAGCACCCGACACGATCACCGTGGTGTAGTCCATCGCGCCATACTTCCGCAGGATGTCGATGGCCACAGCGACCGACGAATCCTTTTGGCCAACGGCGACGTAAAAACACTTCACGCCGCTGTTCTTCTGATTGATGATCGCGTCGAGGCCGATGGCGGTCTTACCCGTCTTGCGGTCACCGATGATCAGCTCACGCTGGCCTCGGCCGATCGGCGTCATGGCATCGACCGCCTTAATGCCGGTCTGGAGCGGCTCGCGGACCGGCTGACGATCAGCCACGCCCGGGGCGAGCGTCTCTACAGGCCTTCTGAGGTCGGTCACCACCGGCCCCTTCCCGTCGAGCGGATTGCCGAGCGGATCGAGCACGCGACCGATCACAGCATCGCCGACCGGCACGGAGAGCAATTGCCCCGTGCTCTTCACCTCGTCGCCTTCGGTGACTTTGAGATAGTCGCCGAGGATGATCACGCCGACCGAATTTTCTTCGAGATTAAAGGCAAGGCCCGTGACCCCGCCGGGAAACTCGACCATCTCCCCGGCCATGACGCCGGAAAGGCCCCACACCCGCGCGATACCGTCGCCAACTTCGAGCACCCGCCCGACTTCGCGAACATCGATTCCCGACTCGAACTGGGTGATCTCCTCACGCAGAAGTGAGGCGATCTCGTCCGTATTGAATTTCATGGATGGTTCTCCTGTGCAGATTGCCGGCCAGCCGAGAAAGCCCGGTGGCTATGGATTGGTCGTAGACGGTATCGCCGATGCGAACGACAAGGCCGCCGATGATGTCGGGGTTCACGACGAAGGATGGCGCGAGCGTTGAGCCCACAACGCCCGCAACTTCCGCGACGATGCGGTCCTGTTCCTCGCTGGCCAGGGGCATGGCCGTGGTGAAGGTCGCCTGCCGTCGCCCGGCCCGCTCGTCATCGAGCAACCGAGTCGCAGCGGCCACCGCCGCGACGATTCCGAGTCGATCATGCCGGGCGAGCACGCACAGGGCGTGGAGCGTCGTGGGTCGCAGCCGGCCACCGGCCACGCGATTCACAAGAGCTTCCTTCTGCTCAACGGAAACCTGAGGCGAGGCAAAAACAGCCGCCGCACGCGGCACCGCAGGCAGCACGTCGCGAACGAAACACCCAAGCTCGTCGATCACTTCAGCTCGACAGCCCGCCGCGTCGGCAGCGTCGAGGATCGCCTGGGCATAGACCCGCGCGATCCGGTCGGCGGATGGGTTGAAGACCGTCTGGGAGTCGGCGTCAGCCATGCGAGGTCGCTCGGTCGATCAGTTGAGGCTGGGGGTAGAACGGATCGACGCCACCGAGTCACGGACCAACCGTGACTGGTCATCGGCCGAGAGCTTTTCGCGGAGGAACTTGCCGGCCACATCGACGGCGAGCTCACCGGCCCGCTGGGCGATCGTGGAGAGGGCCTCGTCTCGGGCGAGCCCGATCTCCCGCTTGGCGCGGGCCTGCTCGTCGTCGGCAGCCTTGCGTGCTTCGGCGACGATTGCCTGCTTTGTGGCCTCGGCATCTCGACGAGCCTCTTCGAGCATTCCTCGCACCTCGTCGGCAGCCTCGGCTAGCCGCCGCTCATAGGACGCGAGCATGCTCTTGGCCTCGTCATTGGCCCGCTGGGCTGCGGCGATCGTTTCGGCAATGCCCCGCTCCCGCTTCTCGAGCCCGTCCATGATCGGCTTCCAGGCAAACTTTGTAAGCAGCGCCATGAGCAGCACGAAGACCGCGAGGGTCCAGAGAGCAAGGTCTGTCTGAAACCAGGCAGGGCTCTCGAAGGCTTCCTGCGAAACGCCTTCAGGCAGGTTGTGCCCAATAGCTGGACCGTGACCACCGCGACCGTGGTCATCGGCCGCATGAGACACAGCAGCGAATGCCGACACCGCGAAGATCGCGATAGCAACACTCATCCACCGAAGCCCGAACGTTTGAGGATGGTTCATGACAATGCGAATAGGACTGTGGGGATCAAACACGACTGAAACGTCACCGATCGCCGCCAGCCGAGGCGGGACGGCAGCCCCTGAGGACGCCGCCCCGCTCGATGGCATGCAAAAGCCTCGACTACTGCCCGGAGCAGATGAACAGGGCATAGAACGTGAAGCCTTCGATGAGGGCGGCCGCGATGATCATTGCCGTCTGGATCGTGCCAGCCACCTCGGGCTGCCGAGCCATGCCTTCATACGCAGCGGCAGCCAGCTTGCTGATTCCATAAGCGGCACCGATCACCGTCAGGCCAACGCCGAACGAAGCGGTGAGATCGATGAGCGGCTGGGCTGCCTTGGTGGCTTCCTGCGCCGAGGCGACATCGGCACAGAGCACGGTGAGAACAAGTGCCGCGACAGGGGCAAGCGTGCGGACAGAAAGAAGCGAACGGATCATGCGAAGTGAAACTCCTTGGGTCATGAAAAAAGGGTCGTGGAAAACAAAAACGGGTTGAAAAAAACTGATGAAGGACGGCGACCGACCCCGAGGGCCAGGATGGCGACAAGCCTAATGGTGGTGTACGGCCGCGCCAATGAAGAGTGCTGAAAGGAACGTGAAAATATAGGCCTGGAGGAATGCGACGAAGAGCTCGAGGATGCTAAACAGCGTGCTCGACACGACGCTAATACCCGTCACCGTGGCCCACATGCCCAGCGAGTAGGTGGCTGCCGTTGTGATAAGCCCCATGATTCCGAGCAGCACGAGATGGCCAGCGACCATATTCGCCAAGAGCCGCACCGCCAGAATAAGATGCTTGATGCACAGCCCAAGCATTTCGATCGCAAAAATCATCGGCTTGAGGAGGATGGCCAGCGGCAGTGGCAGATCCATGCTCGGCACTTGATTCGTGAAGAACCCAACAACGCCAAACTTGGCCATCCCAGCAATCACCACGGTGCCAAACGTGACACCCGCAAGGGCGAGCGTGACCGAGAATGATGCCGTTGGCGAACCCGCCCAGGGCACCATTCCAAACAGGTTACAGCCGAGCACGAAGAAGAAGAGCGTGAGGAGGAGCGGAACGAATCGATCCCCCTCATGGACGGCGATCACCGCGGCCGCAGCATGGCCATGCCCGCCCGCGTGGCCGTGATGTTCGTCATGCCCACCATGCCCCCCGTGCTCGCCATGCCCGTGGTCGTCGTGCGAGTCGATAGCGGGGCGTGCGATGTTGTCGCGGATATAGACGATGAACGCCTCAAAAAAATTGGCAAGCCGGCCCTGGGGTGCGGCGCCCGACCGTAGCCTCGAGGCAAGTCTCGCGAACACAAACAGCAGGATCGCCGCCAGCACAACCTCGAGGATCATGTACTTCGAGATGCAGAAACCTGACTTCTTCTCATAGAGGCTGTCGAGCTCGCCGAACGGCTGCGGGATGAGAATCTTCCCATCCATCGCGGCGTTGAACTCGGCCACGCTCGGCATCGTGGCACCATCGCCATCGAACGGCGCCCTGAGAAAGGCCGGCACGTCGTCAAGCGTCTCCCACCCCTGCCGCCACATCGGCTTGGGCACCTCGAAGTAGTAGGCGTCCTTGAGGTGGTAGATCGGGTTGTGGTCAGACATCGGGGCGGGGAAAGCGGAGAGGGTTTGTTGAGGTTGGAGAGTGTGGGGTAATCATGCCGCCCGAGTCAATTCGCCGCGTTGGCGCCGCCGTTCGGACGGCCTCTCGGTCCTGTGAGAAAGGTCAGAACGATGTCTGCGGCGAGGAGGGGCAGGTAGAACGCGACAAGCCAGCCGGCCGCGCCGGCATCGCGAATGCCCCCCTCCTGGGTGGAAAGCCATGCCAGTGCGGCGAGCATCGGGGCGAGCCGCATGAGCGTGGCACCGAGGCCTCCGGCCATCGCGGTTGCCGGGCCCTTTCCGCGGCTCCAGCGGCTGACGATCCACCCAGCCAGGGCCGCGGTCCCAGAAACGACTGCCGCGAACACGATTGCCTTTTGACGGAGTGGATCGTCCCCTGCGAGAGTCGTGGCGACGACCGTCACGGTCGCCAGCACACCACCGAGGACGGCCAAGCCGACGAGGGTCACCATCGGGTTCGGTGCCGATTGCTGATTCATCAGGTTTTCCGCCCCTTGGCCATGTGCACAAGCCACCAGAGGCCCGTCACGAAACCGAAAACCAGGCCAACTGGGCCGAGAAACGACGTGCCAATGCGGGAGTCAACCCACCCGCCGGCCACGGCGGGCAGAAACATGGCGAGCCCGACAGCCACGATCCGGCTCACCCATACCATTGCCTCGCCGATACTGTCCCGCCTCGCCATGGCCCGAGCATACCGCCCGCTGTCCCACCGGCGCGTGAGGTCGCACGACGCCGCCTCAGGTGCCCGGCAAGCCCACCGGCGCGTGAGGTATAAGACTGGGGAACTAGGATTCGAACCTAGACTAACTGGTTCAGAGCCAGTCGTGCTACCGTTACACCATTCCCCAACGGTGCCGATCAACGGCATCAGCGTACCCGTCCGAACGGCCGTCGGCAATTCCGCCTCCGGCCCTGCTCATGCGGTTCAAAAAGCCGTGAAGGTGTCTGCCTCGTGCCTCTCCTCGCATTTCAAAATGGTTCCCGCACCGGGGAGCGGCTCGCGCTTGCTCCCGGGCGATTTGTGCTCGGTCGCCACCCCGACTGTGAGATCGTCCTCGATGCCGCGGCGGTAAGTCGCCAGCACGCCGTCATTGTGGTAACGCCCGATGGCGTTGTGATCGAAGATCTGCGAAGCCGCAACGGCACGATCGTCAACGATGTCCGTATCGCCGCCCCTCGTCAACTCGAGGATGGCGACGTGGTGACGATCTGCGGCCAGCGACTCATCTTCGATGCCGATGCGGGAGGTGGAGCTCATACGGGAACAGCCGAGGCTATTGACACCGGCTTCGATGATAGAGAAGGCGACCTTCTCTCGGAATCGAACGCTGTGATCGTTTCCCAGGTATCCATGCCTCTGCTGGCAGGCGACGTCGAGCTCGGCCAACACACCGAGGCGAAGCTTCGTGCGGTGCTTGGTCTCAATCGCGCGATCGGCGGTTCGCTCTCGGTGGATGAGGTGCTCCCGCGGCTGCTCGATGGTCTCCTCGAGGTATTCCCGCAGGCAGACCGCGGATTCATCCTCCTGCCGCAACCGCCAACAGGAAAGCTCCGGGTTCGCGCCCGTCGCATCAAGCGCGATGACGACGGTCCTGCCCGCCTGAGTCGCACGCTCATCGATCATGTGGCTTCCTCACGTCAAGCGATCCTCTCGGCCGACGCCGCGAGCGATTCCCGATTTCAGGCCAACCAAAGCGTCATGGTGGGGTGCATCCGCTCGGTGATGGCGGTGCCTGTGACGGATCGAGAGAGCCGGCTGCTCGGAGTAATCCAGGTCGATTCCCGGAACCTCCGTGACGGATTCAGCGACGCGGACCTCGATGTCCTCGCCGCCATCGCAGGACACGCAGCCCAGGCGATCGAACAGGCCATCGCCCACGAGGAGCGGGTCGATCGAGAACACCTTGCCCGTGATCTCGAGCTTGCCCATCGCGTGCAGCAGGGCCTCTTACCCAGCCGGCCGCCAGATATCCCGGGCTATGAGGTCTTTGACTTCTACGAACCTGCGAGGCTCGTCGGTGGTGACTTCTTCAGCTACGTGCCACTGCCGGGAGGCCGCCTTGCCGTGGTCCTCGCGGATGTCTCAGGCAAGGGTGTCGCGGCCGCGCTCCTCATGGCCGCGCTCTCATCCGACATCCGCTACTGCTTGGCAAGCGAGCCCGACCTCGCTCAGGCCGTGTCGCTGATCAACGAGAGCTTCCTGCGTGGCGGCTGGGACGATCGGTTCGCGACACTCGTCGTGGCCGTGCTCGACCGGAGCCGCCATTCCGTCACGATCTGCAACGCTGGCCACCTCCCGGTCTTCCTGCGAGACGCTGGCGGCGTGCGGCAGGTGGCAGCCGACCTTGGCAACCTGCCACTCGGCATGCATGCCGGTCACGAGTTCCACTCATGCACGGTCGAGCTGCCGCCGGAGAGTGCGTTTGTCTTGTGTACCGATGGCGTGACCGAGGCCATGGATCATGCTAGCACCTGCTATGGTCTCGAGCGGCTCGAGACGATCCTCGCCGGCCCCGCACCATCGGTAGGCGATATCGGCCGGCGAATCCTCGCTGATGTGGAGCGGCACGTGGGGGGCGCCTCGGCGGCCGACGATATCTGCCTCGTCTGTGTGCGGCGGTTGCCAACAGGCACGCCGTCATAGCCTTCCCAAAATCCGGGGCCGGTCCTGTGGGTCACACCGATGCAGGCCGTGGCCGGCCACGCCGATACCACATACCACAGGTATCGGGCCGGCATTTGCTGGCTCGGGGACAGATGTCATGAGGGGAGGACGGCGCGATGAGCTTTTTCCACTGGGTGCGTGAGGGCGTGCGTGAGGCCGTGGTGCTCGGATTCGTAGACGCAGTCGAAGACATCGGAAATCGAAATCGCGACGAAGACCTCGGGGCAACGCTCGCTCAGTCACTCCGCGACCGGCTCGCCGTGAAGAGCGATCCGACCGTCATTGAATCAACGGCTGGCAAGGGACGCCGACGGCTGGGCCGATCGCTCGACGCGATGCAGAAGGCCGGCTGACGTGGCTAAACCTGCTTCGGACGCGGGATGCGGCCCGGGCCCCCACTGCCCCGCCGACCACGGCCGCGTGGGGCTTGCCTTGCACGGCCTTCCCGAAGCGCTGTGATCTCGTCGCGAATTCGGGCCGCCCGCTCGAAGTCAAGCGCAGCGGCGGCCTCCATCATGTCGGCCTCGAGCTGCTCGAGGAGCTCTTCCTGGTGGCGGCGGTCGTCATCCCCCTGCCCCACGGCCTCGTAGGCAACCGCCCGCGACGCCGACTCTGCCTCGATGCCCGCTCGAATCTCCTTGCGAATCGTTTCGGGTGTGATCCCGTGCTCCCGGTTGTAGTCCTCCTGGAGCGCTCGCCGGCGCTTCGTCTCGTCGACCGCCTGCCGCATCGACTCGGTAATCGTGTCGGCATAGAGGATCACGCGAGCATCGACATTCCGTGCCGAGCGGCCGATCGTCTGCATGAGCGATGTCTCGCTGCGGAGGAAGCCCTCCTTGTCGGCATCGAGAATGGCGACGAGCGACACCTCGGGAAGATCGAGCCCCTCACGGAGGAGATTCACACCGACGAGCACGTCGATTTTTCCTTGGCGAAGATCCCGCAGGAGCTCCACCCGCTCAAAGGCATCGAGCTCACTGTGAAGCCAGCGGCACTTGACCTTCCGCTCCTGGAAGTAGGTGGTGAGGTCTTCGGCGAGCTTCTTTGTGAGCGTTGTCACGAGCACCCGCTGCCCAGCGGCTACGACCTTGTCGATCTCCCCGGAGAGGTGCACCACCTGCTGCTTCGCAGGCACGATCTCGATCACGGGATCGAGCAGGCCTGTGGGGCGAATGACCTGCTCGACCACCTCGCCGCCGGTTCGGCCGAGCTCCCACGGGCCGGGCGTGGCTGAGACGAAGACCGTCTGTGAGAGCCGCTTCTCCCATTCGTCGAACTGGAGCGGGCGATTATCGAGCGCGCTCGGCAGTCGAAAACCGTGATCGACGAGCGTGAGCTTCCGGCTTCGGTCGCCGGCGTACATGCCGCGAACCTGGGGCACGGTGACATGCGACTCATCCACAAAGAACAGGAAGTCGTCCGGAAAATAATCGAAAAGGGTCGTCGGCGTGCTCCCGGGCGCCCTGCCGGAGAGTGGCCGTGAATAGTTTTCGATTCCTGGGCAGAACCCCGCCTCCATGAGCATCTCGATGTCGAACCGTGTGCGGGCATTGAGTCTTTGGGCCTCGAGGAGTTTGCCCTGGTTCTTGAGTTCCACCAGACGCTCGTCGAGCTCGGATCGGATCGTCCCCACCGCCGCCCGCACCCGGTCCTCCGCCATGACAAAGTGCCTCGCCGGGTAGAAGTACATCTCGTCCTTGCGGCCGGCCACCTCGCCACTCGTGGGATGGATGATCGCGATCGATTCAATCCCGTCGCCCCAGAACTCCACCCGCACAGCCAGCTCGTCGTACGGTGGCCAGATATCGATCGAATCTCCCCGCACGCGAAACTTGCCACGCTCGAGGGCCATGTCGCCTCGCTCGTAGTGGATCGAAACAAGCTTCTCGAGGAGGGCGTCACGTGAGAGGGGCATCCTCGTGGCGAGCCGAATGACCATCGACCGGTAGTCATCCGGCGAACCGAGGCCGTAGATGCACGACACACTCGCTACAACGACGACATCCTTGCGGCTGACGAGAGCGCTGGTGGCCGCGAGCCGGAGCCGATCAATCTCCTTGTTGATCGCGGCATCCTTCTCGATGTAGATGTCCCGCTGCGGGATATAGGCCTCGGGCTGGTAGTAGTCGTAGTAGCTGACGAAGTAGTGGACGGCGTTGTGCGGGAAGAAGTCGCGAAACTCCGCGTAGAGCTGGGCCGCGAGGGTCTTGTTGTGCGAAAGCACGAGCGTGGGACGGCCGACGCGGGCGATCACGTTGGCCATCGTAAAGGTCTTGCCCGAGCCGGTCACCCCCATGAGCACCTGCGACGGTCGGCCCTCGGTCACACCCTGCACGAGCGCGTCGATCGCGGCCGGCTGGTCACCCGCCGGCTCGTAAGGGGCCACGAGCTCAAACACGCCGGGCTGGAGTGCCGTGGTTGTCATGGAGCGTCCTTCTGCTGAGGGATCGGGCGGAGGTGAGGCAGCAGGCCCTCGAGTGTGACCGGCCCGATGCCTGGCACGGCAAGGAGATCGTCGTGGGCCGCGAACGGGCCATGCGCGCTGCGGTGGTCAACGATTTTTTGGGCGGTGACAGCCCCGAGACCGGGCAGTTGAGAGAGCTCCGCGACCCCCGCGGCGTTGATGTTGACCGTGAACGTCTGCGTGGCTGGCGGTGGGGCGTCGTGGTGAACGAGACCGCCACGAAAGCCCCCCAAACCGACATACCAGGCCGCGATAGCCACAAGCCCGACCACGACCCCTGCCGCGATGATTGGCTGGCTTCTCACGGGCACGAGCGGGGCAGGCGGTTCCGAAGTCGTCATAGCCGGGCGGATCAATGGAGAGTGGGCGGCATGGCAATACCTTGCATAGGATACGGCCAGCAAGCATCCCTCGTCGCCTCCCACTCCCCTTCTCTCCTGCCATGCCCGAGATACTCCAGGCCGACCACGATTCAAGCTCCGGGCCAGGGTTTCGCCAGCTCACCTGGAACGACCACCTTGCCCGGCATGTCGCCTCTCGGACCCAGGCCTGGCTGCTCGAAGACCTGGGACACGAGTGCGACTGGACAAGCGTGTGCCTTGTGCCCGCCGACGCGACGAGCAGCCTCTCGGTCGTGGCCCGCAAGCCGGGCGTCGTCGCGGGGCTTCCAGCGGCGGCGATCGTGGCGAAGGCGGTCGATCCCGATCTCGTTCTCGAGCCGCTCGTCTCGGACGGCACGGTGGTCACGGCTGGCAAGCCTGTGGCAACGCTCGCGGGCAACACGCGGAGCGCGCTGGCCGCAGAGCGGGTCGTGCTCAATCTGATGGGCCGGCTCTCCGGCATCGCCACCGCGACGCGGCAGCTCGTTGACGCGGTCGCCGGCACTCGATGCCGTGTGTATGACACGCGAAAAACCGTGCCCGGCTGGCGGCTCCTCGACAAATACGCCACCCGCGTCGGGGGTGGCTGGAACCATCGCCTTGGTCTCTACGACGCAATTCTCATCAAAGACAATCACCTTGCGGCGCTGGCCGCGCTCGGCATCGAACCGTGTGAGGCGGTACGCCGGGCGCGAGACTTTCTCGGCAAGGCATTTCCGGCCGAGCGTGCCACCGCGACGATCGTGGAGATCGAAGTCGACTCGATTGCACAGCTTCGCCCCGTGCTCGAGGCGCGGCCCGACATCGCCCTTCTTGACAACATGGGGCTTGACGAGCTGACCGCCTGCGTCGCGATTCGCGACCGCGAAGCACCGGGTGTCGTGCTCGAAGCCTCAGGGGGCATCCGCCCGGAGACCGTCACCGCCATCGCCCGTACGGGCATAGACCGTGTCAGCACAGGCTGGCCGACCCACGACGCTCCATGGCTCGACGTCGCGCTCGATTGGCGCTAAGACGTGATGCCCATGAGGCGGTTTCGCTTTGTGCGCCGTTCGGCTCGGAGGCGAGCGCGGCGGTTGGTCTCGCTGGGCTTCTCGAAGAACTCCCGCTTCCGCATCTCCTTTTTGATGCCACTCCGCTCAACAAGCTTCCGGAAGCGGCGAACCGCCTCCTGGATGCTCTCCCGTTCCCGAACCGTCAGCTTGACCATGCAGTCTCCGAAAGTGCTCTAAGTAGACAGTGAAGTGACCAAAACGACTCCCTACAGTATCGACTGAGCGGCCTTGCGTCCATACATGGGAGCCTCCCGCCCGCTTTCAGGGCCGCTCCATGCCCCCTGAACCAGGCCGACAGGCGGCGTTACGACTTCACTCGGGACTGTTTTCGCCGTTCGTGCTCGGAGAGCAGGGCCTTTCGTAGGCGAATCACGTCAGGCGTGACCTCCACAAGCTCGTCGTCCTCGATGTACTCGAGGGCCTCTTCGAGCGACATCCGACGGGGTGGCTTCAGCAGGATGTTGCGGTCGCTGCCACTGGCCCGCATGTTGGTGAGCTTCTTCTCTTTCGTTGGGTTCACGGTCATGTCGTCGTTACGAGCATTCTCGCCGACGATCATGCCCTCGTAGACCTCGTCGCCAGGCGCGATGAAGAGGTCGGCCCGTTCCTGGAGCCCGTCAAGCCCGAAGGCCACGGCCTTCCCGGGCAGCATCGAAATGAGCACGCCATTGGCCCGACCGGGCACATCCGCTTCCATCTCCCGCCAAGCTTCAAAGCGGTGATGCATGATCGCCGTTCCCTGCGTGGCATTGAGCACGCGTGTTCGTAGGCCGATGAGGCCGCGAGCGGGAATCGAGAAGACGGCGTGGGCGAATTCACCGCGGTTGCCCATGTGGCCGAGCTGGCCACGGCGGGCACCGACGAGCTCCATCACCGGTCCAAGCTTGTCGTGCGGCACCTCGACCACGAGCGTCTCGAAGGGCTCGAGCGTTGACGCCCCTTCTTTCCGAAGAATGACCCGCGGCTTCCCGACTGATATTTCAAAACCCTCTCGCCGCATCGTCTCGATGAGCACCGAGAGATGGAGGAGCCCTCGGCCGGCGACGGCGAACTGTTCGGTGCCGGCAATCGGCTCGACCCGCAGCGCGACATTCTTTTCGAGCTCCTTGGCGAGCCGATCACGAAGGTGCCGCGTGGTGAGGAATTTTCCGGAGCGTCCCGCGAGCGGCGACGTATTGATCCCGAAGACCATCGACAGCGTCGGTTCATCGACGGTGAGGCGTGGGAGCGGCCGCGGATCGGCCGGATCGCAAATCGTGTCACCGATCTCGACATCCTCGATGCCGCTCACCGCCGCGATATCGCCGGCCGTTGCCTCATCGACATCCACACGACCGAGCTTGTCGAACACCTGCACCGTGACAGCCTTCGCGGGCACGAGCCGCCCGTCGGCCGTCGACCGCACGATACCAGCAGCCTTCTGCAGAAGGCCCGATTCGATTCGGCCAATGGCGATCCGGCCAACGTAGTCAGACCATGCGAGCGTCGTCACGAGCATTCGAAGCGGGGCAGCCTCGTCCACGGCAGGCCCTGGAACCTTTTCGAGAAGGAGGTCCATGAGAGGTGCCATCGTGCCTTCACGAACCGCTGGGTCGTGGCTCGCGAAACCGTCCTTGCTCGAGGCATAGACAAACGGGAAGTCGGCCAGGTCGTCGTCGGCACCGAGCTCGAGGAAGAGCCCCAGGATCTCGTCGAGCACCTCCAGCGGGCGGGCGTCGGGACGATCGATCTTGTTCACCACGACGACTGGCCGGAGCCGGCACTCGAGCGCCTTGCCGAGCACGAACCGCGTCTGGGGCATCGGCCCCTCGGCGGCATCGACGAGCACAAGCGCCCCATCGGCCATGCGGAGCACCCGCTCCACCTCGCCACCGAAGTCGGCGTGGCCTGGCGTATCCATCAGATTGACTTTCGTACCCTTCCACTCCACCGCGATATTTTTCGCGAGGATGGTGATTCCCCGCTCTCGCTCGAGATCGTTGGAGTCGAGAATTCGTTCTCCCGAGAGCTGGCTCTCGCGGTACTGTCCACTCTGTCTGAGGAGGCAGTCCACGAGCGTGGTCTTGCCATGGTCAACGTGGGCGATGATCGCCACATTGCGGATGTCAGTGCGGCGGACGACGGAGGGGGACGGCGTGGACACGGTGGGCGCTGATGGCATACGGAGGGGGTCGACCGGGGAGGCGGGCGGAATCGAGGCGGGGAGAGGATAGAGCCAGCAAGGAGTATTGGGGCTCGGGGCGAGCCTGCCTAGCCAGCGAAATGGAGACGATGGGAGTCGAACCCACAACCCCCGCCTTGCAAAGGCGGTGCTCTCCCAATTGAGCTACGTCCCCGAGAATCAAGTGAAGCCGTACGACCGAAGTCACCGCGAACTCATCCCTTCCGTGGCTCGGACCACGGACTTGGCCCTTCCGCGGCCGGGACCGCGGACTCAGTCAGCATGCGCGCGCCAAGATTCGAACTTGGGACCTCTACCTTATCAGGGTAGCGCTCTAACCAACTGAGCTACGCGCGCGTCGAAATCGGCATCGAAACGGACATTGAGTGTAGGCAGCGGGCCCGGTGGCTTCAAAGGGGCGTGCCGCGGCGTCGTGCGAAACCAGGCCTGGCGGCATGGAGAGGATTGGCTCAAGAGGGCTCCTGAGGACCAAGTCGGCGCTGGCGCCCCGCCGCGTTCTGGCTAAGTTGAGCACTCTGTTTGCCCGCGCCATTCGCTGACCAGGAGCCTGCGTCCATGCTCGCCGTCTCGTTTTCGTTGATTGTTGCCAAACACCATACGTCTCGCATGGTAGTCGGCGCGGCGATTCTCGCTGTCGCCACCACCGCCGTGGCTGCCCCCCCCTCCGTCGAGGATGCCCTCGCGCTCGAGCCGCGCCAGAAAAATGTGGAGTTTGATCGCCCGCAGGCGAGCGAGCTCCAAGGCGCCACGATCAAGCAGGAGAAACTCGATGGCGTTGATGCGCTCGTGGTCCGCGGGCCAGACGGCCGGATCCTTCGCGCCTTCTCCGACACCAACGGAGACCGCGTCGTGGATCGATGGAGCTTCTTCAAAGATGGCGTCGAGGTGTTCCGCGAGATGGCCACCGATCCGAAGGCGACGAAAGCCAACGAGGCTCGTTGGCTCAACGCCGGCGGCAGTCGGTGGGGAATCGATCGCGATGGCGATGGAATCATCGACACATGGCGATTGATCTCGGCCGAGGAGGCTACCGCCGAAATCATTAGCGCGCTTCGAGACCGCGACCCGGCGATGTTTGCCCGCCTGCTGCCAACCAAAGACGATCTCGCCGCCGCTGGGTTCACTGGCGACCGGCTCGCGGAACTGGTCGATCGCGTTACGGCGGCGCGAGAGCAGTTTGCCAAGCTGGCCAGCGCGCAGAAGAAAGTCGGCCCACAAGCCGTTTGGGCCAGCATGCACGTGCCGCAAGCCCCGGGAGTCCTCCCGGCTGGCTCGTCCGGCGTCGAGAAGGATGTTCTTGCCTACGACAACGTGGTGGTCTTGGCCGATGACGGCACCAGTGGCGTGCAGATCGTTGTTGGCTCCCTTGTTCGCTGTGGCAGCACCTGGCGGCCGATCGACGCCCCGCAGATCGCCGGCGCCGACGGTCGTCTCGCCGAGATGCCGGCCTTCTTCACGCCGTCGTTTACCGGAAATGGAACGGGCCCCGCGCTCGCTGCAGCCGATGAAAAAATCCGGCCGCTCTTGGCGAAACTCGCCGAGCTCGATAGCGCCATGGCCGCCGCCGACGAGGCGGGCCGTCGCACGCTCGCGGTTCAGCACATTCGGCTCCTCGAACAAGTCGTAGCGGGAACACCGGCAGCGGACCGTGGCTTCTGGCAGCGACAGCTCGTCGAAACGTTGGCGGCGTACGTGCAGGAAGGACTCCTCCCCGACGGGCTGGCCCAGCTCGACCGTCTTGCGGCAGAGGCCGCGGACGATGAGGCGCTTGCGGCCTTCATCGCGTTTCGCCTGATTCAGGCCCGGTATGCCGCTGGCATGGTCGATCCCGGTGCCAACTTCGAGAAGCTCCAGGAGACCTGGTTCTCCGATCTGACTACCTATGTCGAGGCGCACCCCAAAGCCCCGGAAGCCTCGGAAGCGATGCTCCAGCTTGCTTTTCGCGATGAGTTCAGTGGACGCGATGAGGATGCCATCGCCCGCTACTCGGCCATCGCTGATGCCTTTCCTGGTACGCCCAACGCCCGCAAGGCCTCCGGCGCCGTGCGCCGGCTTCAGTCCGTCGGCAAACCGCTCCCGCTCGAGGGTCGTGGGATCGACGGGAAGCCCGTGTCTCTGGCCAAGCTCCAGGGCGTGCCAGTGCTCGTTCACTTCTGGTCCACCGACTGCGAGCCATGCAAAGTCGATCTCGCGCAGATTCGGGAGCTCCAGGCCAAGTACGGACCAAGAAAATTTGCCTGCCTGGGCGTCGCACTCGACACCGATCGTGAGCGGCTCGTTGCGTTCCTCCGTGAAAAGCCCCTCGCGTGGCCTCAGCTTCATGAAGACGGCGGGCTCGACAGCCGCCTCGCCGAGTCGCTCGGCATCATGGCGCTGCCCACCATGATTCTCATCAATGCTGACGGAAATGTGGTCGATCGCAACGTGTCGATCACGGAGCTCGAGCGAAAGCTCACGTCGCTCCTCGAGCAGTAGGCGGGGCTGGCTGGGGAGACCGCCGCGCCGCAATTGCCTTTGCGGCCGACACTCCGGTTCGCTACATCTCCAAACCTCGTCGCTTGACGCGTCTCAGGAGATTTCTCGCCCATGCTGCTCGCCGTCGCTGTGAGTCCCGTTTTTTGTGCCCTGGGTGCCGTGCAGGTGCTGGGTGTCATAGCCGCAGGCGCCGCGAGGCTCACCGAGGGCACGCGGCACGAGACCGGGGGCCAGTGGCTCTGCCTCGGCGCCTTGGCCATCATGGGCGGCGTCTGCGGCGTTGCGATCCCGTTTGGTCCCGATGCTGCCGCCGCGTGCGCTGGCACGCTCGCCGTCATGACCCTCATCGCCGTCGCCGACTTCTCATCGGCTCGGTGACGCGTGACAGGCCAGCCGGCCAGTCCTCCCGGCTTGCCTAGCCTCTCATCACGTCCACGATTCCCGGAAGAACCGGAAAAAAACTCCCCTTCCGCACGACCGCTGGCCGATGACACGGGTGGATCGGTGCTGCCAGACGCCGGATCGGCCCGCATGCCGCTCCGCTGGTAGCCCCGCCTGGACGGACCCGCTCGGAGGGTCCGGGTCGAATCACGCGATCGAACTCAAGGAGTGACGAATGTCCATTTCGAGAACCGCCTTCGTGCTGGCCGTCGTGGCCTCGGCCTGCCTGGCGACGCCGGCATGGGCCGAGGATCTCGCGACGACCGTTGCCAATCAGCTTCGTGACTCGGGTGCCCTCAGTGGCTACCGTGTGAACGTGAAGAGCAAGTCCGGCACGGTCTGGCTTGAGGGCCGCGTGACCGACCAGCAGCAGCTCGCGGCGGCCGTCGGCATCGCCGAGGCAACGCCGGGTGTCGAACGCGTGGTGAACCGACTCTCGATTGATGCCGCCGGTGAGCAGCCAGCCGGTGCAAGCTTTGGCCTGCCATCATCGACATGGGGAGTGGCCGGCATGCAGGCCCCAGCGGCTTCTGCCCAGCCTGCCACGATCCCGCCGCCGCCCGCCGCGTCGCAGACGACGAATCCGTTCAGCGCCGTCACAGGGCTCTTCTTCGCCGGTGGCAGTAAAGCTGCCGAAACGCCAAGCCAGGTCCAGCTCACGCAGGGCATGCAGCCGGTCGGTCGCATGAACCCCGTCGCGGCCGGGAATGCCCGCCCGATGGGACAGCCGAGACCGATGGGCCCGCGGACCGCCATGCAAACAAGCGGCGTCCACGGCGGGCAAATGATGCTTCCAGGGCCCGGCTATGACGGGCCGGTCATGGACGGCCAAATGGTTCCAGGCACGATGCAATACTCCGAGGGCTATGCCCCTGGCATGCCGATGCAGGGCGGATATGCCGGCGGCCCGATGCCCATGTCGGGAGCGGGCGTTGGCATGCCACCGGTGCCGATGCGGGGCGATGGCCCCAACATGCCCAACTACGCCTGGCCCAGCTACGCCGCCTATCCTAACTACGCTGGTCTTCAGTATCCCACGCAGTACTCGCCAACTGCCTGGCCCTACATCGGCCCGTTCTACCCCTACCCCCAGGTGCCGCTGGGGTGGCGGAGGGTGTCGCTCGAATGGGACGACGGATGGTGGTACATCGACTTCGACGACCGGCACACGCACAGCCATCACCGCTAAACATCGTCACACAACACGCCATGCACCGCCCTCCCGGGGCTTCCGGGAGGGCGGTTTTTTTTGGTCACGAGCCCGTCGCAATTTTGTCGCTGGCACGACCGGAAAAATCCGCAAGTTCTGCCACGCCACGCGTCGATACAACCGGCAGATTCGTTTTTTACTTCCTCGAGGGTTGGAGTCATGACGTCCCGCACGCGGTTCCTGGTAACGGCTCTTCTGCTTGCCGTGGCCACCTCCTCGCAGAGCGGCTGCTTCTGGCTTGCGTCGCAGGGCCCCAATCTCGGCCCTCTCGCGATCCCGATTCCGGTGCCGACCTATGTCCAGAAGTCGAAGGAAGACCAGTTCTGGAACTACGAGCGGTATGAGCGTGCTCCGGTCCTCGGCCCGATTCTGCCAGGCAGTCCGTGCGAAGCGATCGACGAGCCCAGCGACGACGAGGTGATGAGGGCCCTCGAAAAGGCTCGATCCGTCCAGGGCAACTGGCCTCTGCTCTACGAGGTCCAGCGAAACAACGTCCGAATCACGAAGTGCAAAATCTCTGACTACATCGATCCGCCGCGGCATCTGCCCCTTGTCGGCCCGGTGCAGGTCCACCACGCCCACTACAAGTGCACCGTCTACTTCCAGGAAGTGAAACGCGTCGGCTGGCCGGTGCCGCACACGCTGGTGGATGAGGATGTTCAGGAAGTGGTCTACATCGACCACGACCACATGCACATGGTGGGCGACGTCGATACGGGCTGCGACTCAAACTATTGATACGGCCTCCGCCCGGGGTCGCACCTCCCGGCTCCCAATCTCGTTCGCTGTCCGGTGTGGTGCGTCAGAGCAGACGGCCGCCATTCCGACCGCGTGCCAAGGCGTGCAGGTTGTGTCGGTTGTGATGGGTGGGGGCAACGTGGCCAAAGCGTGTGGGCGTGAATGCCGCACATGCCGATGAATGATCATGGCGGTGGCGAGGGAACGCTCCGCCTGGTCGTAGCCGAGAGTGCCATGGTCCAGAGGCGGAGAAGGAACTCCATGACCACGCCATCGGGCGGAGCGTGGCGCCTTGCCTCCGTTCGAACGGGCGTGGCCGCGATCATGTTTCTCATGGCCGCAGTGGTGCTCCCGGCAGTCGCCAGAGCGCAGACACCGCGGGCCTGGGCCGGCGACACCGTCCCCTCGCGCGAGCCTGTCCGCGTCGCGGCAGTGCCTCCAGCCACAGAGCCACCAGCCGATCCCTCCGCGGGACTGATTCCAACCGGCAATCTCCTGGCCACGATCCGTCAGGGCGGCCTTCTGATGGTGCCGCTCCTCGGGTGCTCGTTCGCGCTCGTCGTCTTCGGTATCGAACGGGCGGTGAACCTGCGGACGAGCGCCGTGGTGCCTGGCCTCTTTGTGGAGCGATTCCTGGCCCAGCTTCGCGACCGTTCGCTTGATCGATCAAAGGCTCTCGAGGCCTGCGAATCCAATGGCAGCCCAGCGGCGCGAGTCTTTGCCGCCACGGTTCGCCGTTGGGGCCGGCCAGCGGTGGAGATTGAGCAGGCCGCGATCGATGCCGGGGAGCGGGAGCTCAACCATCTCCGGCGTTACCGCCGGGTCTTCAACGGCGTCGCTACCGTGAGCCCACTCTTGGGCCTGCTCGGCACGGTGTTTGGCCTCATTCGCTCGTTCAACCATGTCGCGTCTGCCGGCGCGATGGGGCGGCCTGATCTCCTGGCCGGCGGGTTCGGTGAGGCACTCATCACCACGGCCATGGGGCTTCTCGTGGCGATCCCGGCGATGGTGCTCCATGCCTACTTCACGAGCCGTGCCGACCGACTCGCCATGAAACTCGACGAGGCATGCCAGCAGGTGATCGACGAGATTTCGCTCGAGTCGCTCGGCGAGCCCCGACGCCGCGCCGCGGGGTAATCCATGCCGCTTCTTCGACTTTCCGACGACGAGGAACCGGCGCCCAACCTCACGCCGATGATCGACGTCATCCTCGTCCTCACGATCTTCTTCATGTGCGCCACGAAGTTTTCGGGTGACGAGCGGCAGTTTGAACTCGACCTGCCCGAGGTCGGCGGTGCTGCGGTCGTCGATGCCGCAAGGCCTGAGATCGTCGAGGTGGCTGCCGATGGTCCTTTGCGGCTTGGGCCCGACGAGGTCAGCGTCGAGGAGCTCGGCTCCAGACTTACTTCGGCGCGGGCCGCGAAGCCCGACATCGCCGTGATGATCCGCGGCGAACGGGCAGTTCCCCACGGGCGGATGGCCGAAATCTACGAGGCCTGCCGCGCCGCGGGCGTTCGGCATGTCGCAATCTCCGTTCGTACCCAGCGTGATGCAACCCGCCAGTGAGCCGCCATGCCGTGGATGTGGATCACCGTCGCGGGGCTCGCGGTCATCACAGCGATCGGCGCGGGAGTCATCGTCTGGACCGGATGGCTCCAGTCACGAACGCTCGAGAAGTGCGTTGGCTTGTCGGTCGTGCTCCACATGTTCTTGGGCGTCGTGGCGACGTTTGTGGGCGGCTGGATGCCAGCCTCGTGGGGCACCCTCGACGAGGGTCGGATGACGATGGTTGTCGTGGTGGCAGACGGCGCCGACGAGGAGATCATCACCGACCCGGTTGACGCTCCACCCCAAGACGACGAGATATCAGATACCCCGGCGCTGGCCGACGGCGGCCCGGCACCTGACATGCCGCCGTTGCTCGTGCCGCTCACGGGCAGCGAGTCACCCGAGCCTCCCGCTAATGTCGTGCCACTGCTCGAAGTCGCGGCCGACGAGGCGAGCGAGGCAGCGCCGCGTGAAAGCGGAGTCACCGATGAAACACCGCTGCCTTCGTCAAGCGAACCCGCCACGGTGACAATGCTTCCGACGGTGTACGCCGACCGCGTGGGAGCCCGCCGAACAGCGGCTGCGATGGCCCGAGGGGGTTCACAGCAGACGGAGCAGGCCGTGCAGGCAGCACTCGGTTGGCTTGCCCGTCACCAGTCGAGCGATGGCCTTTGGAACGCGGCCCGACACGGAGCGGGAACGACCGGCAGCACCGCGGGCCAGCATCGGCCCGACGTCGGCGGCCGAAGTGATCATGGCGTGACCGGCCTTGCTCTTCTCGCCTTCCTCGGGGCTGGCAACACCCATCGCGAAGGCCCCCATGCAGCCGCCGTAGCCCGCGGCATCGTGGCGCTCACCGAACGGCAGCGATCAGACGGTTCCCTCGCGGGGCGTGCCGAGTTTTTCGCGGCGCTCTATTGCCACGGGATGGCGACGATTGCGGTGGCTGAATGCCTCGCCATGAGTGGTGATGAGTTGCTCCGGCCCGTGCTGGCTCGAGCAATCCAGCACACCCTCGCGATGCAGCACCCCCAGACAGGTGGCTGGCGTTACGCTTCTGGCGATCGTGGCGACACGAGCCAACTCGGGTGGCAGGTGATGGCCCTCTATTCAGCCCGCAACGCTGGGATCGGCGGCGTCGAGGAGGCCGAAGCGCGAGCGAGGGGATTTCTCACGAGTGTCTCGTCGGGTGCCTCGGGGGGCCTTGCTTCGTACCGTCCTGGGGAAAGGCCAAGCTTGGCGATGACATCCGAAGCGCTCTTCTGTCGTTTGCTGTTGGGCCTGCCTCCTGACCATCCTGCCGCTGGCGAGGCCCTCGGCATGCTCGCCCGCACGCCCCCTGGCTCATCGACCTACGACATCTATGCCTGGTACTACGCCACACTTGCGTCGTTCCACGCCGGAGGACCGCAATGGGACGCCTGGAACACGCGGCTTCAAGCGACGCTCTTGCCCCTCCAGCACCGATCGGGTGGTGCACTCGACGGGAGCTGGGACCCTGATCGCACATGGGGTCGCCATGGAGGGCGAGTCTACGCCACGGCACTCTCGGCGCTGACACTTGAGGTCTATTACCGACACATGCCCCTCCATGGGCAGCCGCATCGCGTGGCGGCGGCCCAGGAAGGCCCGCGGTTTGAACCCCGCGCCCGCGGGAGATAGAATTCGTGGGTTCGCTGCGAGTTTCGCAGCCCCCTCGCCGGAGAAGCTACCGTGACGCCCGTCTTTGCGATGTTCGGTCTAGGAACGACCGAGCTCATTATTGTGGGCGTCGTCGTGCTGCTGCTCTTTGGTTCGCGGCTTCCCAAGGTCATGCGTTCGCTCGGCGAGGGCATCGTCGAGTTCAAGCGGGGCGTTCAGGGCATCGAGGAGAGTCGCGGTGGTGGCCCTCGTGAGCCAGGCGCGTCAGACGCCCACTAGCTCTCGCCAGGACGGCCCCGTGCCGCATGACCATGTTCGGACTTGGCGCTTTCGAGATCGTGATCGTCGCGGTGATCGCCGTCATGGTCTACGGCAAGCGACTGCCTGAGGTGGGCAAAACCTTCGGCAAAACAATGGGTGGCCTCCGTCGGCAGTGGCAGGAGCTGTCGCGGGAGTTCGAGATGGCGGCCAACGTCGATGCCCAGCCGGTTCCGCGGCGAACCTCCACGAACACGAAACGACTCGACGAGGAGGGTGGTCCGATGGTAGCGTCACCGAAGCTCGCGCCTCCTCCGGGCGAGGCTGGCTGATCTGGCGCGGAGCGCGGGCGGGTTCGTCGGCCAAGTGGCAATCGCAAGCGGCACGCCGATGCGGGTCGTGACGGGCTCACGGCATCGTGGTACGATCGCCGATTGGATTGGCTGTTGCCGGGTGCGTACACGTGCAACGCCAGATCGTCCGGGCAGCTAGCTCAGTTGGTTAGAGCGCCACGTTCACACCGTGGAGGTCACAGGTTCGAGTCCTGTGCTGCCCATCATTCAAAAAGATCGTGATTCGTAGTGCAGAACCCTGCCGATGGTCGGCAGCGCCCGCGAGGGAAAAATCGTCGCAAACGGGTAAACCGATGGTCCTACCCTTTTGCGACTTCCTTCAGCGGAGGTTTTGCGATGGGAAGGCGAGCCAAAGGGGAACTCCCCAAGATGCGTCGGCACGGGCCGACGAACACAGCCAGGATTGCGATTGGCGGCAAAGTGCATTCATTGGGCCGCTGGGGCAGCGACGAGGCCCAGATGCGGTACGACACCTTCATCGCCGCTTACTTGACCAGCGGCCGAACAAGCGTTGAGGCGGCAAAGGCTGTTCTCAGCGAAGGCAGTCCAACACGGCGTCTGCCGAGCGCCGCTATGGCAGCCACGGCGGCTCCACAGGCGCCAGCGACAACGATCGATAAGTCGGGCGGCCTGACGGTCGGCGAACTCTCTCGGCTCTACTTACGCCACCTCACGGAAACTATTCCCGAGGGAAAGCGAAGCTCGCGACACGAACGAGCAGTCGCCGCGGGCCGTGCTCTGCGCCCAATGGCCTTCCTACCTGCTGCCACATTCGGCCCCCGCGCGTTTCTCGATGCCCGCCAACGGTTGATCGATACTCCGATGGTGACCAGGGGAAAGGCCACCGAAGAAATAATGCCAAAGCGGCTCTCACGACGGTACGTGAATGACATCATGCAAGCGGTGCGGCAGATGTTCGACTGGGCCGTTCTGCGCGAGCTTGTGCCCGACGACCGTGCCGCCGCGTTGCGAGTGGTAAAGCCGCTTCAATTGGGCGAGAGCAAGGCCCGCGAGACGGCCGCCCGCAAGCCGGTGCGCCCAAGTGTCGTACAAGCCACCCTGCCCTACCTCACGCAGGAAGTCGCCGACCTCGTTTGGTTCATCCGGCTGACTGGCTGCCGGCCAAGCGAGGCTTGCCAAATGAAACTTGCCCGCATTCGTGATCGGGACAGGGCGGTATGGCGGTACGTTCCCCGGCGCCACAAAACGGCCCACATGGGCAAGCAACGGCATATCGCCATTGGGCCTCAGGCACAGGCCCTCGTCCTGGCCCACACGGCCGGCCGAGATTCCGGCGAGTATGTCTTCACGCCTCAGCGGAGCGTGCCCCCGCGAGCTGAGAAGCCGGGAACGATTCCCATGAAGCCCCGCCAGCCGTCGCCGCGAGTCGGCCGCATGTTCAAGAAGGACGCGATCAATCGAGCGGTGCAACGAGCAATCAGGAAGGTGAATGAAGCGCGCAAGCAGGAAGGGTTTCCGCCAATCCCGCATTGGACGCCCTACCAACTTCGGTACACGCGGCTCCGCGAGATTCGCAAGGCTGCAGGCCGAGAAGCTGCTCAGGCAATCGCCGGCCACAGTGCAGCAACGATGACCGATCACTACGCACCTGCCAACTGGGGGCGAGCAGCGAAGGCGGCACACAAGACAGGATGACCAAGATCAACCGGACGCAAGAACACAATGGCAAAGCGAAAAGACGGTCGGTTACAAGCCGAAGGCGAAAGGGCCAAGCGGAACAATGGCAAGCCACCTACAGCGAAGAATACTTCCGCAGTGACGGCAAAGTCGCTTGTGGAACTATGGAATACAGACCCCAGGGGCCCCCTTGAAATATTGCCTCACCCTGGAGCATCGCATGTGGATGGCTTGCCATTGCCTCCTGATTTCGACCTGGTGATCGGCTTTCATGCTGGCGAATGCCTGCGATTCCATGAAGAAATGATGGATTGGCAGCCGTGGTTCTATTGGTGCCTTTCAGTGTCATACGAAGACGATCATCGAAGTGATCATGGGAGGATGGAGAAAGACTTTCCGCGATATTACTTCGAAGGTCATGGTCAAATGCCGCCACCACTGATTGATGAGAACGGCAAAGACCTGTCGGACCACGAAACGTGGGGCGAAACAAATCTAGGGCTAAGTGATCGCCAGCGGTTCGCGGTGGGGGTCGCGATGCGCGATGCGATGACTCACGGCTTCCAACTCGCCATACTGCGATATCGGGACGAACTGGAACGCGTTCCGGAGGCCTCGGCGATATTGGAGTCAGTACGGAATCGAGTCGCCAACATGAACGCCGCGAAGCGACGAAAGCTCAGGAAATGTGGCGCGCAGATGATGACTCTCGATCAGCGCGATGCGGCACTCGTCGCGGAGTTTCCAATGCTCAAAAAGGAGCTCGGCAGCATGGAGGCCCAAGAGCGATTGGCCGCCAAGTACGGCCTTGAATCCTCCAAGCAGGTTCGGAACATCATCCGAAATGCCGCGAAGCGAAACGCAACCTGATGACTGGAAATGCCTGATGGCATTTCCGGAAATCGCACACGGCGTTTCCTTCCCAAGTCGCGACGCGACAGCCAATCATCTTGCATCGATTGCTTGAACCGCAATCGATGCACCAGATACACGACTGTCGGTCAGTCGCTCCTGGTGCCACTACGCATCAGGAGAAAGGACATGACGAGACGCATCACAATGCAGGCCGCAGCGGCCTACTGGGCCAAGATCACAGGCACTCCCCGACCGCATAGGGGCACGCTGATTCGCTGGGCAACGAAGGGTGTTCGTGGCGTTCGACTCGTGGCCGAGCCGATTGCCGGACGGTGGTATACGACCTCCGACGCCATCGAGGACTTTCATCGGCGCATGCCCCGCCCGGCAATGACTTGCTCCGACCCCACTGTGTTCACCACAAGGGCGGCTCAAGTCGAGCGAGCTGTAGGCGAGCTTGACCAAATGCTCGCACGGAGGCCAGCCGGTCGCAGAGCGAACTGAGTCAGTCCACACCCGTACGAACATCCCCGGCCCAGTCGCCCGGGGTCACCTGAGGAGAGACGTAGCGATGAAGACCATTACCGTGGGGCTTTTTGACGACAGAGATGTAAAGGCAATTATGGCTGAAATAGCGAAGCTGCTTCATGAACGAAATGGCGGAACCGTCACCCACACCACGACGAGGCATGTCGCTGGACACGGGACTGCCTACTCCAAAAAGCAGAAGGTGGCCGCGAAGAAAAGGCGAGACAACGAGCCACCGTACGCTCGCAGAATGCGATGCCTTCGGTAGCCAACGGAAATTTTCCGCGACGGACGAGGACTCTATCAACGGGTTCGCAAGGAAAGACGCCTGAGGTTGTACCTGGGCACGAATTGATCGCAAGGAAGGGACAACCAAGTGACACGATCCTCTTCGCTGCGTAAGGCAGCGAAGGGCAGCAAGGATGCACGCCCACACAACGCTACAGAAGATTTTCAAGAAGAGGCGCTGGTGGCAGCGCTCATCGACCTTCTTGATCGCGATCCGGTCCTCGTGCGCGAGATCATCAATGTCTTGCCCCCTGCGGCTATTCGGGGCGACCGTCATGATGTCTACCTGGCCATAGCGTCGGCGGCGCAAGGGTCGGATACTCCAACGCTGGTAGATGTGGCGGCTCAGCTTCAGCGCGGCGGCAATGCCCGCGGATCGGAGTCGTACAACCTCTTCACTGATGCAATCGACAACCGCATTGCGACCGGCAAACGAGCCGCGGCAGTCGCTCGTGATGCGGCCACCAGGCTTGCAGAGCGTCATGCCAGAGTTGTAGCTCTGACATCAGCGGCTGCGTTTGCCGACGGTGACGGTAGCTCCGAGGATGCCGAAGATCTGCAAGAGAAACTGAACCGCCTTCGGTCGCCAGTTTTTGCAACTGAAGACCCTACAACAGGCCTGCTCGATGAACTTGAGGAGTGGAATCGAGACGACCCGGACATCGTGATACCGACGTGCTTCTGGCCCCTCGACACGCGGATGGACGGAGGCCTTGCCCCCGGGCTCATTGGGGTCGCCGGACAACCAGGGGCCGGCAAGAGCGCCCTTGCGGCCCAAATCATGCTTGGCGCGCTGCTGCATGACCGTAATCTCGTTGCCCTGTGGTGCCGCGGTGAGATGAGCCGGAAGCGGCTCCATAGCCGACTGATTACTGCGTGGTCTGCACTTCGTGGCGACGAGGTGCCGCATGTCACGTTCAGGGATGCTCGTCAGGGAACCACCGGAGCGAGGAAGGTCGCGGCCGACAAAGCCAACGTCATCGGCCATGAACGGTTGCGATACCTGCACATGCCGTTGACGGTTGAGGGTATCGCAGCAGCTATCGCGCGCCGCAGGCCGCGTCTCGTGATTGTCGATCATCTCGGCAAGATTCAGTGCGACGGCAAGCGGGAGCGGCGGCTCGAGCTTGAGGACATCGTGCAAAGGCTATTTGAGATCGCCATGGCCAACGAGGTCGCGATGATCGTCACGACACCGGTGGCCAAGAATACGGATGAGGACTCCGCCATTGGAACCATCACAAAGGATTCAAACCGCCTTGATTACGACGCGGAGACATTTATCTCCCTTTGGACCAACCGAAAAGACGTGGCCGCCAAGAAGGATCCCAGAGATGTCGTGATGAACATCAACAAAAACAGGGCTGGTCCCGAAGAAAAGGTGCCGATCTTGTTCACTGGACACGGCCAACACTTCTACTCGACCGATCCCGAACCGGAGGAGTTCGACGAGTTCGCGGCCTTCGCTCACGGGTCGCTGCGATGACTATGGAGTGTCTAGAACTCCAGAGCGGTCGGCGCCTCGAACGGCACCGTAGTCGCTGGGTAATGATGCCAGGTGAAAAAGCCGTTGGCGTTGTCATTGAGGGAAGCGTGGCTGTGGTCACCGATCCCGACACCGGCCGCGAGCTGCGTGACCCGATCGTGGATTCCTTGGACGCCATGTTCCCGCCAAAGAAGCGTGTAAGGACACAGCGGGTGACAGGAGGCGATCCGGCCGGCACGTCCGCCGCTGTTGGTCGCTGGCAAACGCTCAATCAGTTTGTGGACTTGGTCGGGCCGCGACTGTCGCTTGCCGACCGTTGGGTTTGGATGAAGATGTTCAGGCTGGCGATGCACGGTGTTTGCGAGACGAGCGTTCGCCAACTTGCGGCGGGCGGCATCAGCCGCTCCACTGCGGAGGGAGCCATCCGCAGCCTATGTGAACTGGGCCTCATCTGGCCGGTGCGGCTGTCACGTGACAAGTCGAAGGCGAGCAAATACGGCCTTCACCCAAACCCGGCTGTCTGTCTCGACCGGTTGCTGAAGGGCTCGGAACCGTCCCGATCCGCAGGGCGCATCGATGGTGAACCGTCCCGACCGCCGGGACGGTCAGCAAGATGAACCGTCCCGATAGACCGCGGGAACCGTCCCGGCTATCGGGACATCTACATAATGCAGAAGGGGCTGACCGCCTCCCTGGTGGTCGGCGGCAGCCCGACGGCAACCAGAAAAGGCGGCTGGGGTAGCGCATCGCTGGCTGGGGCCAACGCCGTCGAGCCAGCCCAGGGCTGCGTGAAGTTCCGGTGCGGCCTCGTTGGAGGGAAGACTCGCGCACCATGGGGCGTTCGCTACGGATCGGGCTGGAAGCCCATTGCGAGCCAGGACCCTACGGCCGGTAGCGAGGCGGCTTCGGCTTCTGAGCCCCCTGCTTCGCTTCTCACGGCCGGTCGCCCGCCTCGCCCTACGGCCGCCTGCCGGAAGTAAACAGGCGTATATTTGCGAGCCTGAGGCCCACGACGGGGTGCGGCCGTTGCACGGGTCCTTCCTGGCGATCCTTTTCCCTCCTAGTCTGTCGCGAACTCCCCCGATAGAGACAGACTTTCTTTCGCGCGGGGGCCTGATCGGTGGCGGCGTCCGACGACCCCCAGGGGGGGCTCGAAACCTCCCAAACCCCCACGGACGAAAACCACCTGCTTGCCGCACGGGCGCGCCCGCAGGTTTTTGTAGGGGGGGGTATCCGCACGATGAACGCCCCTCGCCCCCGCAGCCCACGGCGATAGAATCGCCTCGATTGATCGACTCCGCCCGCACTCGCAGGACCCCCGAGCATGGCCAAGCCTTACCGCGACCCGCTTTGGCTCCGCATCCTCAGAACTGGAGTCGCCGCCGTCATTACGGCTCAACTCGCTTTTTTCGGGATGGTCGCGGCGGTGGCTCTCGCCTTCGTGGTGGGGATTGCGAGCGCGGCTACCCGATAGCGGACGATACCCCGCCGGCCTTTACGCCGACACCGGACCGAGGCCCCGGCCACCTACGCGCGACGTTGTCGCACGGCCGGGCGGCCCCGCGGGGCGCGGCTTCGCCCCCACCTTCCTGGGCCATACACTTTGGCCCGCGTCGCGCGTTTGGCCGCAGAACGAATCGGCCGTGATCGCGGCGATTTCGACCGTCCACCACGAGGCTAAGCAGTCATGGCGACCAGTGACGAAACCACCAGCGATCTGGGCTACGCCGACACCCTCTGGAAAGCCGCCGACGCTCTGCGCGGCCAGGTCGATGCCGCCGAGTACAAACACGTCGTCCTTGGCCTGCTCTTTCTCAAGTACATCTCCGATAGCTTTCAGTCGCGTCGCGACGAACTGGAAGCCGAGCTGACCAGGGACGGCATCAAGGGCAAGCAACTCGAAAAGCTCCTCGAATCCCGCGACGAATACACCGCCGAGCGCGTCTTCTGGGTTCCGCCCGAGTCCCGCTGGCCCAACCTGCAAAACCAGGCCACCCGCCCCGACATCGCCACGCTCATCGACGACGCCATCCTCGCCGTCGAGCGCGACAACCCGAAACTCAAATCCAAGCTCCCACGAGACTACGCGCGGCGCGGTATCGCGCCGGAGAAGATGAAGGGCCTCATTGATCTGATTGCCGACATTGGTTTCAAAGGCGACCGCTCCAAGGCGCGCGACACGCTTGGCCGCGTGTACGAATACTTCCTCGGCAAGTTTGCACAGGCAGAAGGAAAACTCGGAGGCGAGTTCTACACACCACGCTGCATAGTTCGCGTGCTCGTCGAAATGCTCGAACCCTACAACGGCCGCGTTTACGACCCGTGTTGCGGCTCTGGCGGTATGTTCATTCAGTCCGAGCAGTTCGTGGAAGCGCACGGGGGCGAAACCACAGACATCTCCATCTTTGGTCAGGAATCTAATCCAACCACCTGGCGACTCGCGCACATGAACCTCGCGATTCGTTCGATCGAGGCCAATCTCGGCGAGCAGCCGGACGACACATTCCTGCGAAACTCACACCCCGACCTGAAGGCCGATTACATTCTGGCGAATCCACCTTTCAACGTGTCCGATTGGTCGGGCA
>JBGTGN010000039.1:0-48017 GCA_041746715.1 Pirellulales bacterium
CCAAGACGCCGTGGCAGGCACTGTCCGCGTGTCCGCAAACGAAGGCCCAAGGCCTACCCACTCATGACGAAACCACGGTCAGTCTTGACGCAAACCCTGGTCGGCAAAGCCGTTGCGCCTTAACTTCATGGCATTCGGGACAGTCCCTATTTTGGCATCGGTACTTGTGCACAGAAGGTTTTTTCCATGCTGGCGCGTTGTTTGGGCGTAATGCTCGTCTTGGCCGCTGCTATTGCTTCCGCCACTTCGCGTGCCGACATCATTGCGCCCGTTTCCGCTGACGACGGTGGCAACACCATTGGCGGTAATCGAACGATCACAAGCGCCATTAACGGCAGCGACCTTTTCAACGACAGCGACAAGTCTCCGTTCGTGGGCACGGTGACGGCTGCAAATATCAACTCGATCGTGGCTGGTGCCGCAACGACCTTCTTCGGTACCGACGGCTACTGGCTGAGTTCGGATGGTGGCGCTGGGACTGCGATCCTTACCTTTGACCTTGGCGGTACGTTTGATGTAGATGCCATTTATCTCTGGAACTACAACCGCGACGGAGGGAACAACAATCGCGCGATCCAAACGTTCGACATCGCGTTCTCGACCGACGGCGGCGGGAGCTTCGGGTTGCCGGTCGCGGCATCATCGCTGGGGATCGCAGACTTCACGCAGTCAACAGCGACCTCTGGTTCTGGTGCGGAGGCATACGTTCCTGTCCAGATGCGGAATTTCACAAGCGCGCAGATTGGTGTGACTGACATCAGGATCAGCAACATCACGAATTTTGGTAACTCATTTGCTGGATTGCCAGAAATCCGCTTTAGCGCCGTCCCCGAACCCAACTCGGTATTTCTCATGGCTCTTGGCGGCCTCTGCCTTGCCGCGCTGGCGCGCCGGCGGCCCTAGCCGGCCGTGGAAGAGGTCCTCTATTTCCTTTTTCCGAAGTATCATCGGCCGCGGGTCGTGACTTGGAATCGCGCAGATATCCAGGTTGATGCGCTGGGCCGGCAGATGCTTTCGGCCCGGGCGGGTTTCGAGGACGAGCTTCCAAGTGGAAACATTGCCACCGACTTTCACGGGTTCACTCACTCGGGCGGGCAGGGCGTATCGGCTCTTCAGCCGGTCGGTCAGGATCGTCGACCGTTCGACAAGATCGCCGCGGGCACGGATTGCTTCATTTACGAGCTGGTCAAACAAGCTCACGTGCCGTGAGCGCCCGGGGGGTGACCGTTGTCAATGACGCGGTTCCGACGACGTGCGCGTTGTTGCAATCGAGTGCGGAACCCTGCATGATTCGGGCGTTGAATGCCGCTTTCGATGCGAGTATCGTCCGGCGCATCTCAGGAGCTTGCTCGATGCACACACTTCTTTCCCGACGTCAATGGATAGGTGCCACGGCTGCGACAGGCATCGCCGTGTCGTCGCCTTCCCTGGCCGCCGACATCACCGCGGCCGCTACGAAGAAGCGAGCCTTTCGGCTCGCTCATCTGACAGACTTGCACATCCAGCCCGAACGGGGCGCGGTGGAGGGCGTTGCTGCCGCGTTGCACCATGTTCAGGCCCTGGCCGACAAGCCGGAACTCATCATGGTGGGCGGAGACATCATCATGGATGCCTTGGCCGTGGGCCGCGATCGCACCACATTGCAATGGGAGTTGTGGCAGAAGGCGGTCAGGGACGAGTGCTCACTGCCCGTCGAAAACTGCCTGGGCAATCATGATGTGTTCGGGTGGGACAAGAAGGCCAGCCGCACGACGGGCGAGGAGGCCGACTGGGGAAAGCGATGGGCCTGCGATGTCTTCGGGCGCGACAAACCCTACGCCAGCCTCGACCGCAACGGCTGGCACGTCATCATGCTCGACAGCGTTTTTCCGAGCGAGACCTTGGTCTACCAGGCACGCATCGACGACGCCCAGTGGGATTGGCTCTGCGCCGATCTCGAGGCGACGAATCCTGCCACGCCGGTGATGGTGGTCACCCATATTCCGATCCTCTCGGCGAGCGTCTTGATGGGTTGGTCTGCGAAACCGAAGGCGGACGGTAATCTCGCGGTATCCCAAAAGCTGATGCACGTCGATCTCGCCAGGTTTCGCGACCTGTTCTGGAAGCACCGCAACGTCAAGCTCTGCCTGAGCGGCCACCTCCATCTGTTCGATCGCTGTGACTACAACGGCGTGACCTACCTCTGCAACGGTGCGGTCAGTGGCGCCTGGTGGAGGGGAGACCATCAGCAGACCAAGGCCGGCTACGCCGTGATCGACCTCTACGACGACGGGACGTTCGACCATGCGTATGTCGATTACGGCTGGAAGGCACGTGCCTGAACCGATTCGCCACTGCGCTCGTGGTGCGCCGGCACCTTCGGTCCCGAAGAAACTGAAGTCGGCCCCGGGAATCGCCGTTGCGATCAGTCGAGGCAGTTGGTCACTCGGTGGCGCCGGGTCGTCTTCACGACCGACCCACATCGAGAAATTGAACTGGCTACCGGGGGCGATGTTGCCTTCGTGGTTGAACACGGTCCCGAAGTACCCGAACGTGGTCGAGATGGGCGAATAGCTGAAGCCCGTATCCGTGATCTGCTCCGATTCGAAG
This sequence comes from Pirellulales bacterium, assembly GCA_041746715.1. Lineage (GTDB taxonomy): Bacteria > Planctomycetota > Planctomycetia > Pirellulales > UBA1268 > QWPN01. Next base: position 2,590 of record JBGTGN010000039.1, read on the forward strand.
ACCCACGCATTCGGTCGGACACAGTCCGGCGGAGGCTTGAAGCCGACGTGCTTCGCCTGGGGGCGTCGAAATGTCCGGAGCATCTTGGCCGACTCGATCGCCGACCCCTCCAAACGAATGAAGTGAATCTTGGTTTGTGGCGCTGGGCGTTTGTCGGTGCAGTCGACGATGAGCGACACCAGGCCCGGCGTCTCGATCGTGAAGGTCAATGGCTCCGGCTGCGGCGATTCGGAGTCGCTCTCGACCGACACGAGCGTGTGTGCTTGATCGCCAAGCCGAACGATCCATTCGTACCCAGCGTCCTTCTTGGGAACCGTGAGATAAAACTGGGCCTTCACGTCGCCGGATGCGGGCACATACAGATGCCACCGCGCCGTTCCTGGGGCATCCCTCGAAGCCTTCAGGTGATCGAACGAGATGTAAGTGAAATCGTCGTCGTTGGGCAGGAACGGACCTGGACCATCCGCTCGGAAGCAATGGTTGAAGAATCCGTTGTTGGCCGTCAGGTCGATCATGCCATCGACTGCCGATTACCCGATATACCGAACGTCGCGACCGTCGATCTCGGATGCCGGCGCGAATTCGACGGCGGGACCGAGCAGGATCGAGTTCGGAGCCGCCGAAGCGGGCATCGTGACTCCCACAAGCAGAGCGCAACTCAGAAGAAGTCTTGCATTCATGCCGTGCTCCCTAGGGAAGGGTGACGTTGCCGCGCGCCACCAATACCGCACGGACACCGATGTCAAACGGCGAAGCGGACGGAGTCAGACAATTGTCGGGTGCCTCGAGGTCGAGCACCATCTGAGTTGTCTTGCCCAGCGTCTTTCGGGTTTCGATTCTTGGCTTGGCCGGCGGATGTGCTTCGGGTTCGCTGCACCCCGCGAAGCCGAAAACGCTGCGAGGGCGATGACCACGGATGGTGTTTTGGCAGTCATACAAGCTTCCTGAGCGATGGCCTTGAGTCTACAGCAGCCCGGCGGGCCTCTCATCGCTTCGCGTTGCCGTGCTCCCGAAACTCGCTCGGCGACATCCCCGTGCTTTGCTTGAGCTGGTGGTTGAGCGTGCGGGTGCTGGAGAACCCGGTCCGACGGGCGATCACATCGAGCGTGTCGGTGGTCGATGTCAACTCGCGCTTCACCCGTTCGAGCCGCAGGCGGATGATCTCCGCGGCCACGGTGACGCCGAGTGCATCCTGAAACCACCCGTCGAGCGTGCGGCGACCCACCCCGATCGCCCGTGCCACGCTCGCTGGGCTCAGCGGCCTGTGCAGGTGGGCCGCGATGTGCCTCAGAGCTTGGCCGACGAGCGGATCGGCCACGGCGAAAAAATCGGTCGAAAACCTGGCGACAACACCCACCGGTGGCAGGATCACCGTCTGCGGATCGGCATAGGGAGACTTCCCATTTCGCTTGGCATTGATGAGGCCATCGAGCATCTCAGCGGCCTTGGAGCCAATCTCTTCGTCGGGGTTCTCGACGGCGGAAAGCCCTGGCTCGGCGGCCTCACAGTGGTAGTCATCGTTGTTGGCGCAGACGATCGCAATCTGCTGAGGCACGTGCCATCCGTGCTCACCGGCAAATTGGACAACCACACGCGCCCACGCCGGGTCGCGCACCAGGAGCCCCATTGGCATCTGCCACGTGGCCATCCACCGCTTGATCGTTGCGATGCCTTCTTGCCAAGCGTCATACTCATCCGCGGCATCGACAGCCTCGGTCCCGAGCCACCCTTCCTCGAAACCATGCTCCTCCGCGCGTGCCTTCATGGCCGAGGCCTGGAGGGCGGTGCCTTTGTCGTGTTTCGGGACCAGGGCAGCGAGGAACCGAAATCCACGCCCGAGGAGGTGGTCGGCCGCGAGCTTGCCGCAGGCGACGTTGTCGACAAACACGCCCGGGAGCCCTTTGGCCGGCGATGAAAGCCAGACGTTCACAGCCGGCAGATCCAGCCGGCGTGCCCGGTCACCCGCCGGCTTTCCGATGCGGCCGATGATTCCGTCGTAGGGGATGGCCGCCCCGCGCCTGGCGGGCAACGATTTGTCGATCCACTCATCGACAACAAGCTGCCAGGCTGGGTGCTGCTTTGCGTATTGAAGGATGCCGGAATAGACCGAGACATGCCGCTTGAAGGGCTCGTTCAGCACCATCCGAACGCCGATTCGCTTCACGTCGCCCATGCGTGCGAGGCCTATTTCGGCCCGACCGATTGAATGATCAGCTCGGCCTCCGCGAGCCTGCGGGCTCGGTCGAGCTGCTCGAGCGCCTTGATAATCCTGCCGCGGTTGGCTCGGGAATTGGTCGGGTCAAGCGACTCGACCACGCTCAGCGGCACCTCTTCGAGCCCCCAGGCATCGCTCCGCTGCGTGGCAAAGGGCACGTCTTTGTTGCCGGTGAGTTGCACATTCGCCAGCGGGTTTCGGCTCCACGCGTAGCGGAAGTGGATCGGCTCGTTCACCATGATGCTCGTCAGCACGAGCTTCTTTCTGTCGACTTGCACGCGGCCACGGTCGTCTTTGCCCTTCTCGGCGTAGGTCGCGGTGGCGGGGTGAAACTCGCGTGCTTCGCCGGCGATGGCGAAACCCAGGATCGGGCCGTCTTCGGGGTTGCAAACCTCGCTATCGAAACTGAGCACAAGCTCGCCGTCTGTGACCTCCATTCCCGTGAGCATCGGCGGCTTCCACGCGAGCTGTTTGTCAAAGCCATACTGCGTGGCCAGGGCCCAGCGTGCCGCCCGCTCGCCGGCCGGGAGCTTGACCTGCGGGTGGTACCAGCTTCGGCGAAGGTCGTAGGTGCTCACGAATCCGATGTTCTTGTCGCCCGCTTCATGGAGCGCCAAGAACGTTTTGTATTGCACACCACGCAGGCCCACGCCGGCGTCAAACATCTTCTCGGTGTAGTTCTCGAGTTGTTGCGGGTCACCAGCCGTACACAGGGAGAGGATGCCGAAGGGCATGTCGGGATTGCCAAACGCATCTCGCCACGCCTTGATCATCTCGGGAAACACATCGCGGTACATGTCGACGCCAGCTTGCCCGTTGAACGCGTTGTTGAAGCCTTGGTGGAAGATCACGCCCTTGATCGCCAGGCCCTTGAGCGGGGCGATCATCCCGCCGTAGCAGCTTCCGGGGTAGTTGTGATCGGCAATCGGGCCAGGCTCGACTTCGGCAGGGAGCTCTTTGTCTTTCTCGGAGAGCTTGGCACCTTGCTGCGCCTTCTTTTCGATCTGCTGTTTCTTCTTTTCGATGCGGCTGGCCAGGTCGGCCTGAGGATCGAACGCCGCGACTTTCGCATCCCAGTCGGCGAGCATGGCCTTGGTCGGCTCGCTCTCCATCGTGCGGAGCACGCTCTGCGGCGTCCAGGTTTCGACGGTGGTGCCGCCACGCGACGTGTCGATCACGCCGATGGGCACACCGCTGGCCTTGTGGATGCGACGGGCAAACACGTAGCCGATGGCCGAAAGCTCCTTGGCGATCTCCGGCGTGCATACATCCCAATCGCCTTTGCGGAAGTGTCGGCCAGACCAACTGCTCCACTGGTGCATTCGGTGGAAGCTCTCCTTGTGATCCTCCGGCGCTTCGGCTTGCGGGATGGTGAGGACGCGGATCTCGGGCTCGTGGGCCGAGATGATTTCGAGTTGGCCGTTTTCGACCTTGGCCAGTTCAAACTCCATGTTGGACTGTCCGCCGAGAACCCAGACATCGCCGACGAGGATGTTGTCGAGGGTGAGGGTTTCGCCCTCGGACTTAGCGGTGAGCACCTGTGGCTTGTCGCTAGCGGGCAGGGCGGGGATCTCGACCCGCCAGGAGCGATCGAGATCGACCTTGGTCGTCGCGGTGTTGCCGCCAAAAGAAACGGTGACTTCACGGCCGTAATCCCCCCAGCCCCAGACGGCGATCGGCTTGTCGCGCTGGATCACCATGTTTGACTGAAAGACGTTGGAAACGCAGAAGCCTTCGCTGATGGCGTTGACGAGGACCAAATCCTCGCCCTTTACGGGCGTGGGCCCCTCAGCGAGCGAGGGCAGCGGGAGCATCGCCGCAAGCAGGACGAAGGGCAGGTACGTCGGTCTGTACGTTTTCATGACGGTTTACCTCTCTTGGTGAGCCTGTGCGTGAACAAGGCGAAGCCTATCCCCGCGACTCACTCAGCATTCGCGATTCCGCCATATCTTGCGACATCAATGGCATATCTTGCAAGCCTTTCGTGGTATCGTTCCTCAACGGCTTTCGTCCGTCACGTTTTTGTTCGGAAGGATTTCCCATGCTGCCTCGTGCTCGCTTCACCTCGGCGATCGCTTGCCTCGCGGTTTTTGGTGCCGCGCCGTGCTCAGTGCATGCGGCCATCATCGTAAGCGATCCCGACTTGGTCATTACCGATCACGCTCAAACTGGTGGCGATGCTGACTTCTACAACAGTCTGACCAATGTCGCGGCCGGCAATCCGCCGGTCCAGACTGGCAGCAATCGCTTCAGCCTGGATGCAAATGATGTCTCAGGGCAGTCCTTTACACTTGCCTCGGCCATCACATTGGATTCGATCTATTTTAGCTACAATGACCAGCAGAGTTCTGGCGTGTTCGATCTGCGGATTGATGTCGGCAACAATGGAAGCTTTGACCATACCTACACGGTTACTCTGGAATCAGTGGGTGATCTCCAAACTGGCGGAGGCAACAATGGCCCATTCCACTTTATTCAGTTCGATTTGTCGGCCGCGGGCATTGCGCTGGGAGCGGGCGTTCACAGCTTCAGCTTGTACGGTGTGACAGATAACGGACCGGGCGGCTATCTCATCGCCACCACATTTGCGAATAATAATTACGCTGGCGGGGATCAGATAGTCGGAACGTCAGGACCAAACTCTGGAGCAGCCGATGTGAATCGTGATGCTTTCTTTGCCGTCACGGCAGTTCCCGAGCCCGGATCGCTCGCGCTCCTGGGTGTGGGCGGTGCGTTGCTTGCGATCCGGTTCGCTCGTCGCCGGTAAATCCCTTCACCAAGGTGAGGGGTGTTGATGGAAGGAGCGTCGCATGAGCCTTTTCGAGAAGGGTCACATCGCATGCGGCGCGAGAAGAGGCGGACGCCGGCCGGCCGCGTTTACCCTCGTCGAGCTTTTGGTCGTCATTGCGATCATCGCCCTGCTTATGGGGCTGCTCGTGCCGGCAGTCGGCGGTGCTCGCGAAGCGGCACGCCAGACACAGTGCCGCAATAATCTCAAACAGGTGGCGCTCGGTGTGCTCGAATTCGAGAACGCTCAAGGCAAGTTTCCGGCGGGAATCAACGGGTCAAGGTTTGCACTCCCACCAGAGAAACCGAGCCACGCCTGGGCCGCGATGATTCTGCCGTATGTGGAACAACAAACTGTGTACGACGCACTCTTCGTTGGCGAACTCGATCTGGAAACGCTGACCGGCAGCTTGTCAGGGGTCAGTGGTTCAGCGGATGTGTCGGCGTATCCCGCCCAATACCAAGAGTTTGTCCGGGCGACGAGCCAACCGCTCGCCGTCTTCCAGTGCCCGAGTGGGCTCAACGCCTGCCGTATGTCGAGCGTCGGCGGATATAGCCGAAGCACGGGAGTTGCCGTGACGAATTATATCGGGTCGTCGGGCGTCAACATGAACGGCGGCATGCATGCCGGCGATACCGGCGGCGTGTTGCTCTACCAGTACGCTTTTACAACCTCAGGTGGCGTCATCATTGACCGTCGCCTTCGCGAGGTTACGGTCGCCAGCATTGTTGATGGCACCAGCAACACGTTCATGATTGGCGAGCGAGGCTCCTTTCGGGCAACGAACGATCAGGCTAATTGGTTGGGTGTGGTTGCCGGGAACACCACCATCGGCCATGGTGCGGCCGGGAAGCGAGTGATGGGAACCACGCGGTATACACTCAACCCGTTGCCAGCGGAGGCGCCCGGCGCGATGGTGTTCGGGTTCAGCAGCGAACACGCCGGCGGGGGAAACTTCGCCTTCTGCGACGGTTCGGTGCACTTTCTCACCGAGACGATTGGATTTAGCCTGAGCTCCTTGAGCGACACGTCAAAAGGCTGCCCAAACTGTGGCGTGTTCCAACTCCTTTCTCATCGCAGAGATCGAGAGCCACCCCCGAGCTTCTGATTGCGATGGCCAGATCTTCCCCATCTTTCTGGAGTATGGCATGGTCGTGACGTGGAAAATGCCGCGCGTCGTCGCATGGGCTTTGGTGCTCGGAATGATCGGCCTGACTGGTTGCCGACGGAACTACGAGATTCCGACGGCGGACGTGCGAGGAGTGGTCACGGTCAACGGCCGGGGGGTGGAGGGGATCCAGGTGAAGTTCGTTCCGGAGGCGAAGATCCGCCCGTCGGTCGCTCTGACCGACTCAAGCGGTCGCTACCGAGCAGACTTCACCTCCTCCCAGTCGGGCGTGCCACTCGGCCGGTGTGTCGTCGAGTTTTCTGTCTACCGGGGAGAGTCGCCGCACAACTATCTGCCCAAGGAGTTCAACGAAAACGCTTCGGAAAACCCTGCGTATCACCTCGATGTGCCCGCCGACGGCCTCGAATTCAACTACGACATCACGTACGACGGCGAGATCCCGCCATACCAACCTTGATCGAAGCTATCGGCTCTGTTGGCAGCCCGAGCACGTGGACCAAGCAGAAGACAAGCGAGGGACGGATGCTGATCGGGAAGGACGTGCCGGGGGTTGGCAAATCGCGACCACGTTCGGGCCCGCTTGGCCACGGGGTCACGCAACGCCCTGCTACCTCTAAAACGAGCTCGGAGGCCGTCACCGGCAAAACGTTGCCCCACAGCGCGATGCCGATAGGCACGCGCACGACCGACGCCACGGCGAATGCCGACACGAGCACGCCTGTCGCGCGACCACGTCGTTCCTCAGGAAAGACAGCCTCAGGGAGACACCTCGATCTCGACGTGATGTTCCTGGTGGTCGTCGATCAGTCGCACACCGGTGCCGGATTGCTCGACCCCGTCAAGGGTCATCCGTCGAGGCGCGGCATGCTCGGCCGCGCGACGGATTGTGACGTGATAGAACGTCTCACGGTACCGGTAGTGGACTTTGAATCCGGTCCATCCAGCGGGAAGGCAGGGCGACATGAAGAGCGTATCGACTTCAAGCCGTAGGCCGAGCAACGACTCGACGATCAATCGATACATCCAGCCGGCCGATCCGGTGTACCAGGTCCAGCCACCGCGGCCGGTATGCGGCTCCACACCGTAAACATCCGCGGCCACGACATAGGGCTCGACGCGGTAGCGAGCGATACCAGCCGGCGTGGCGCCATGGGACACGGGATTGATGAGCGAAAACAGCTCCCACGCGCGATCACAGTTTCCAAGCGCTGCCCTGGCCATCACGGTCCAGATGGCACTATGCGTGTATTGCCCGCCGTTCTCTCGTACGCCCGGAACATATCCTTTGATGTAACCCGGATTGAGGTCCGACGTGTCGAACGGCGGATCGAGAAGCAGGATCAGCCGATCGGCCGTGCGGACCAGCCGCTCCTCGACGCTCTGCATCGCGATCGTGGCATGTTCCAACGTGCCTGCCCCCGAAAGCACCGACCAGCTCTGAGAGATCGCATCGATCTGGCATTCGTCGTTTTCGGCCGACCCGAGCGGCGTGCCATCATCGAAGTAGGCCCGGCGATACCACTGGCCATCCCAGCCGTGGTCCACGATGTTGCCACGCAGCCGTCCAGCCTCGACGGCGAGCCTGTCGGCAAGTGCCGAGTCTCCCTTGCGCGTCGCAAGGTCGCCGAACTGCATGAGCACGTGGTAGAGGAAAAATGCCAGCCACACGCTCTCGCCGCGGCCATGCTGCCCCACGAGATTCATGCCGTCGTTCCAGTCGCCACAGCCCATCAATGGCAGGCCATGCTCGCCGAATCGGAGCCCGCGTTCGATCGCCCTGATCCCGTGTTCATAGAGCGTTCCCACATCATCCGAGACGTGGGGCAAGTCGTAGGACGACTCCTCGTCATCCCGAAGAAGCCGCGAGGTCAGGAAGGGAATCCGCTCATCGAGAACACCGGTATCACCCGTCGTGCTCACATACCGACAGATCGCCAGCGGTAGCCAGAGGTAGTCGTCGGAAAAATGGGTCCGCACGCCGCGGCCGACCGGCGGATGCCACCAGTGCTGCACGTCGCCTTCGCGAAACTGCCGACCGGCGGCCCGGATCAGATGGTCGCGGAGAATCTGCGGCTGCGCATAGACAAGCGCCATGGCATCTTGCAACTGATCACGAAAACCAAAGGCGCCTCCCGACTGATAGAACCCCGAGCGGCCCCACATGCGGCTGGAAAGTGTCTGGTAGATGAGCCAGCCGTTCGTCAGGAAATTCACCGAGGCATCCGGCGTCTCCACATAGACCACGCCCAGCGTGTGGCTCCAATAATCCCACACGGCATGAATGGCTCGTTCGGCACTCTCGACCCCGCGGAATCGCTGGGCGAGTGCCCGTGCGTCTGCCAGATTGCGGCCAGCCCCGATCGTGAAGGTGATGGTGCGTTCCTGGCCATCGGCAAGTGTGAACGGTGCCTGCATGGCGGCACATGGGTCATATCCTGCCCCCACGCGGCCCGACAGCCGCACGCGTTGGAGCGCCGCAGGACGGGCCAGGGTGCCGTTGCGACCGATGAACTCCGTGCGGTCGCCCGTGATCGTGCGAGCAGCTTCGCTGCAGTTGAAGAACGCGACACGGTCCCCAAACTCCGGGCTGTAGACATTCCGGGCAAGGATCGCTCCGCTCGCCGTGTCGTTCTCCGTCACGATATACGGAAGCGACTTGCTGCGTGAGTCACCCAAGACGAGTTCCCAATACGCCGTCGCCGACAAGGATCGCGGGCGTCCCGAGCGGTTCGTGACCTTGAGCTTGCAGAACTTCACCGATGCGTCGGTGGCGACATAGATGCAAAGCTCCGTCGTGATGCCATCCTCGGTATAGTCGAAGATGCTGTAGCCGAATCCGTGACGGGAGACGTAGTGGTTGCCACCACGTGCCGGTAACGGCGAGGGGGACCAGAACCGCCCCGACTCCTCGTCACGCAGGTAGAGCGCTTCCCCACACGTGTCCGACACGGGGTCGTTGTTCCAGGGCGTGAGACGGTATTCGTGGCTGTTCTCTGCCCAGGTGTAGCCGCTGCCTCCCTCGGAGACGATCGTGCCGAATTGTGGGTTCGCAATCACATTGACCCACGGGGCGGGGGTCGTTTGCCCGGGGGCCAGGATCGTCACGTATTCGCGACCATCCGGACTGAACCCTCCGAGTCCATTGAAATAGGCCAACTCTCTTCGTGGCGTCGCCGCCGGTACCGGTGGGTCGTTCCGGCGGATTGGCTCGAGCCGCGGTATCGTCACGTCCGCGCCGCCGCGTCGTTCGACCTGCTCGGCCAGCGTGCCGGCATCATCGAGCAGCACGACCCGCGCCACGGTCTGGAGGAGCGTGCGATCCTCCTCCGACATTTGCTCGCCGCGGCGGACAAAAATGCCGCCAGGGCGATCGATCAATGATGCCTCCGGGCTGGCCGCGGCCAGATCGACGATCGCCTGCTGGAGATCCTGACGATACACGGAATCGTCTTCGTTCCAGATGACAATATCGACGGCGAGCCCCTTCTGACGCCAGTACGAATGGGCCGTGAGAGCATCACGTACGAGTGACAGTCGCTCATGATCCTGAATCCGTACGAGCACGATCGGGAGGTCTCCCGATATGCCGTAGCCCCACAGGCGGGATTGGCCATGTTGATTCCGGCCAAGCACGCCTGCCTTCGCCCGGCGGAGCGCGGAGGTGTAGAGGATCGATCCCGCGAGCCGTCCATAGGTCTGTGCGTCGGCCTCAGACGCGCCCAACTGCTGCAGCAGGATGTGGCTGTGCGTCCAGGCGAGATCGAAGACGCGGTCCGTCATGCTGAGGTCGGCATACTTGCCGGTCAACCAATCCACGCCGGCGCGGGACGTGGCCACGCCGGTGATGATGTCAACCGCGACCGACTCATTCGGTTGCACGATGATCGCCTGGCGGATGCTCACGATCGGATCGAGGACCGGGCCTGCCGTGTTCGAGAGCGGCCCTCGCGTGTCGAACGCCGCGGGGGATTCGAGCGTCCGCTGCCGACCGACAAACCGCATGCGGTCGGTTTCAAATGACGGTTCGCGAACCGTGCCTCCGCGGACGGCCATCATATGCGTCATCCAGGGGGGCTGTTCCTCTGTCGAGCGAGGACGACGCGTGCAGTAGATCGCATTGCGCCCACGCATCAGTTCCGTCTGAACGAACAGATTGCTGAATGCCGGATGGGCCTCGTCCTGCGCCTGAGGCGCCAGCACGACCTCGGCGTAGCTGGTCACCTCGAGCGTGCGGACCGAATCGGACCGGTTGATAAGCGTGACGCGACGCACCTCGACGTCGTCCTCGGGCGACACGCTGATTTGCGTGTACGTTTCAATGTCTTGATCGATCCGGCGGAACTCGGCCCGCGACTGCGTGAAGATCGCCGCGTACCCCTTCGCGGGCCGCTTCGTCGGCTGCCAGGTGTCAGACCAGGTCGCACCGCTGCCGAGGTCTCGCACATAACAAAAGCTGCCGTAGGCGTCGCGGGTCGCGTCTTCCCGCCAACGGGTCACAGCCATGTCGCGCCATCGGCTCGAACCACCCCCGGCGCTGGTGATGGCCACGTGGTAGTTGCCGTTGGAAAGCAGGTGGGTTTCGACCGCCGCGGTGTTCGGGTCGGTGAAGACCCGCATGTTCCCGGCGTCGTCGGACCGTGGCGGTCGGGTGACACTTGCCTCGCTCGCGTGCGGGAAGACCGGCGCGGTCGCCTTGGGAACGCGTTCCTGCAGGAGCAGATCGGCCGAACGCAGCATCGGATCGGCCAGGAAACGGCGCTGCATGGGCTTGTGCAGGAGCAACGAAGCGAGCGCGAGCAGGCTCATGCCTTCATGGTGGGCCATGAACTGCCGCACCGTGACGCTCGTGGCGCCGGGGGGCAGTCGCGAGGGGGTGTAGTCGATCGCCTCGTAGAATCCATACGCGCCGTCGTGCCCCTCTGCTGCCAGCCGCTCGAGGTTCTTGCACGCGGCTTCCGGCGCGACCATGAGTGCGAGCACGGATGCATAGGGAGCGACCACGAGATCCTCCACCAGGCCTCGCTTCAACCCCAGGCCTGGCACTCCGAACGCACGGTACTGGTAGGTGCGATGCTGGTCGATCGCGTTGTAGCCAGACTCTGATATCCCCCAGGGGATACCACGCTGACGTCCATACTGAATCTGTCGACGGACGACCGCGTCGTACGTGTGATCCAGGAGCGTGTTCTCGTAGGTGGGCATCACCAGAAGGGGCATCAGGTATTCGAACATCGACCCGCTCCAACTCAGAAGCGCCGGCATATGGCCCGCCTTGGTGAGGAGTCGACCGAGCGTGAACCAGTGTTCTTGGCCGCATTGCCCTTGGGCGATGACGATGAAACTGGCCAGCCGAGCTTCAGACGCCAGCAGGTCATAGAAACTGTTGTCGAGCCTGCGCTCGTCGACGTTGTATCCAATCGTGAAGAGTCCGCGGGACGCGTTGTAGAGCAGGCTGAAGTCCATGCTGGCGTACTCGCGACAGAGGCGCGCGACCTCTTCGTAGGCCTGGATACGAGCCCGGGCATGCTCGGATGCCGCGCAGAACGTTCCGCGGAGGTGCTCGAGCCACGTGGTCGATTCAGCGACCGAGTCAATGATTGCTCTATCGACCAGTGGGATCAGCGTCTCGGGCAACGCTGCGACATCCTGGAGCGTCGCGGATCCATTCAAGCGATCGACGCCGTCGCGAAGATCTGCCAGCGGTCCTCCCGACGTGCCAGGGGCGGGTTGCCACGTGTCTTGCGGAGCCTCAGGTAGGCAGTGCCAGGGCGCCACTGAGACCAGGTCGGCGTAGTGATCCTTGCAGGTGCGCTGGTAGGCGGTCGCCCACCATATGAATTCCGTATCGGTGGTTTCCTGCGCGGCGAGCTGCCCCGCGTCTACGATGAGTCGAGCCAGGAGCCTCGCGGCCGCTGGCACAGTGAGCGGTGCATGGCTCAACTCCTCGATCTGACGCCCAATCAGCCGCCGCACGGAGTCGCTCACCCCGCTCCCGCTGCCCGCGCTCCTTTCGGCTGCGTCGAGGAGCCCGCGTGCCGTGCCTCGGAGGCCGGCGAACACGCTGGACGGAAGGATGCGGGCCTTCGTCAGTTCCTCGCAGCCATTGGCGAGGACCAGCAGATTCGCCGCCAGGTTGCCGCTGTCGACCGTCGAGACATAGCGGGGATGGAGTGGCGCCAGGGTTCGCGTGTCATACCAGTTGAAAAAGTGGCCGTGGTAACGCTCTAGCCGCCCGAGTGTCGCAAGGGTGCGCTGCGTGCGCTCGAGGAGAAGCATGCCGGAGCAGTATCCAAAGTCGTGTGCCGCGAGCTCCGCCAGCAGCGACATGCCGATATTCGTCGGACTCGTGCGGGAAGCGACCACGACGTTCGGATTGATCTGAACATTGTCAGGTGGCAGCCAGTTGTCTTCAGCGGTGACGAACTCCTCGAAATACCGCCAGGTTTTGCGGGCCAGACTTTCGAGGAAGCGGTGCTGACCCTGAGTGAGCCGAACCACACGCTTCTGGATCGGCCGGCTCAGCCACCAGGCGACGAGCGGCGACGCCATCCATGCGGCGATGAACGGCATCGCGAACGGCATCGTGTCGCGACTCCAGAGAAAGATCGCTGCGGCCGCTACTGCAGCCATGATCGGCCCGATTCGCATACGAACAAAGGTGTCGCGAAGGCTTCCGTTGATGCCCCGGTCGGAATCACAGGCGGTCGTCCACTCGAGCATGCGTCGTTTCGTCCAGCAGACGCGAACGAGCGTTCGAACGATCGCATCAAGAGCGACACATGCTTCATACGGCAGGAAGACGAACGCGAGGAACTGCTGGGACAGTGGCCTTCCCATGTCGTTGAGCACCGCACGCCAGTGCCAGGTGGCCGGCAATGCGATTGGTCTGTTCCAAAGCTCGGTCACGGCCGCTAGAAGCAGGGGGAGGAGTGTGACGCCTCCTAGAAATATCAAGCCCGCCCCAGCCACGCTCGGCGAGGTCATCCACGACCCCAGCAGCACGAGCAGCATCGCGATCGGGACGAGACTGCGACGGAGATTGTCGAAGATCTTCCAGGTCGACAGCGGGGAGATCGGATTGCGAACCCATCGGCCAGATCGTCCACGAACCCAGGGAAAGAGCCAGGGCACGATCTGCCAGTCTCCCCGCATCCAGCGATGCCTGCGGGCCACATCCACCGAATACCGCGACGGGAAATCTTCGTAGAGGGTGACGTCGCTGACGAGGCCCGATCGTCCGTAGGCGCCCTCGATCAAGTCGTGACTGAGAATGGCATTTTCGGGAAAGTCGCTGCAGCGCTGGTCGAACGCGTCGATGTCGTAGATCGCTTTGCCGATGAACGACCCGTCACCGGAGAGATCCTGATACACATCCGAAACGACACGCGTGTAGGGGTCGACGCCCGGATCACTGCCGTACAACTGAACGAAGTGTGAGCGACCCGCCGTCGGCAAGCTGACGGCGACGCGGGGTTGAAGAATCGTGTAGCCGTCCACCACCCGGCAGTGCACCTCGTCGAAGACGGGCTGATTGAGGGGATGAGCGAGCGTGCCAACCAACTGACGGGCTGCATCGCGAGGCAGTTCCGTGTCGCTGTCGAGGGTCAATACGTACCGGACACGATCCGGTAGCGGCCATTCACCGACGATCTCGCAGAATCGGTTGGTGGCACCGCGGAGCGTCGCGTTCAAGTCGGCGAGCTTGCCGCGCTTCCGCTCGTATCCCATCCACACACCCTCCCGGGCGTTCCAGCGCCGCGGGCGATGGAAGAGATAAAAGGCATCGCGCCGTTCGTCGGCATACTTGTCGTTAAGCCGCATGATCCCTGCGCGCGCGACCCGTACGAGCTCGGCGTCGCCTGGCAGCGTTTCCGAAAGGGCATCGGTGAAGTCGGTGACGAGCGCGAAATGTAAGGAGCGATCGCGGTTCGCCAAGTAGCGAACCTCGAGGTTTTCGAGGAGGTGCTCGACACCCGTGGCGGTCGTGAGCATCGTCGGCACCGCGACCATCGTGCGGTGCACAGGTGGGATTCCGTGCTCAAAGTCGAGTCGAGGCAGTGATTGGGGGCTGACCAGCCGGGCCACGAGCCAGTTGGCAATGCCGACGCCGAATTGGGACGCGCAGACCGCGACCGGCACAGCCATGAGAAGCGTGACCCAGTCCGGTGCGTGCCGTGTCATCCACAGCACCGCGAGCAGTGTCGAGGCGATCGTCACACTGCCCACGACAGAGAGGAAACAGGCTAGTGGCCAGCGGCGGCGAAGCTTGTCGACCACGACGCCAGGCGTCAGCCGCATGCGGACGGCCCGCTCGAGCGCCGACCGTCCGCGATCGACGAGGAAGTATCCGACATGGGCCCTGCGGCCTTCGGGATGCTCGCGTCGGCAAGTCTCGGCGAGCCCGATTGCCTTTCCTGCGACAGCCTCCTCGGCAACTCGGGCACGCCGCGCGATCGCCTCGACCGCGTGCCGGTACCGGTCGCGGGTGGCAAAGTCCATGGTCGCATAGACGCCCGATGGATCTCCAGCCAACGTTTTCTCGACGACACTCTGCTGGCTGACGAACTGTCGCCAGTCGTGGGCGATCAGGAATCGCAGGCTCCCGATGCTGTTGCCGATCGACACCTGATCGGCCGCCTGGGACTGCCCTTCTCCTCGGACAAGCTGTTCGATCGTCAGGCCCTGATCGGCAAGGCGATGTTCGAGCCAGCCGTTGGCCAGCGCGAAATTCGGGTTTTGGCCCTGGAGGTGCCGCGTCAGTTCGGCGACGAACGCACCGGAGAGAGGTGGGCTGGCGCGGGCCATGTCTGCCAACACCAGCACCAAATCCGTGGGCCGCTGCTCCACGACCCTGACCATGCGATCGGCCCAGTCGGAAGCCAGATCCCGATGCTCGCGAGCGGCCGCAATCCGGAGGGCCACACGCCGCAGGTTCTCAATGAGCGCGAGTCGGAGCATGAGCGGCAGCGCCCACAACTCACCCAACGTGAGCGGCGTGACGGACTGATACGACGCGATGAATCCATCGAGGCTCCCCATCTCGATCCGGCCGTCGGAATGGGCGATGAGCTCGATCGCGATGTCGTAGACCCGCGGGACACTTTCCGGTGCGATGCTCGCCAGATGCGGAAGCGCACGGCAATAGGCCGGTGGCAGCAGCCGCCGGATCGCCCGGATCTGTTCTTCGATGAGATAGAAGTTGTCGAGCAACCATTCGGCCGCCGGCTCGATACTGCGGTTCTGATCCGCGGCGGCAGACACCAGATCGTATGTGTCAACCAGAACGCGTTCATTCTCCGCCAGCCGAGACAAGAGTGCGTCTCGTCCAGGTCCTGCTGCCAGCGTATGCGACGCTGCAATCGACGTGGCATGCCGAGCGAGCTGTTCAGCGTTGAACAGCTCTGCCCGCAACGGAAGTTCGACGGGGGCTATTGTCTGGGCTGAATGTCGCTCCAGGACCAACCGCCTCGCGGATCGAGACCGGAACCATTTCGATACCTGAAACTTCCCCACGCAGCGACGCACCTTTCTGCCGGAAACGGCCGTTGACATGGCAGTTCATCGCACACGACAGCCGTCGGGTGCTTACACGACCTGTTACAGTCGTCCTCGGCTCCAGTAGTAGCCGCCGCCCCCCCCAAACAAGAGAAACAGCACGACAATCAGAATGAGGAGAGTGGTATTGCTCACTTCATGTTCCTTTCCATTTCGTTGGTGAATGAATGCCGCAGCGATGAATGCGCCCACGCTGGATGCGAGTGAAAACAAAAAAGCCGACGCAGCGGAAGCCCCGGAGGTCTCCTGCTGCGTCGGCTTACTCGCATGACGAGCCTTCCGGCCGTAGCCGAAGTGCACTTCACCTAGTCATCCGAAAAACTGAGTCGGCCAGCCCGATACAAAAGTATCGTGCCAAACAACACTTTCGAGTGTACCAGGAATGACAGTAAAAGACAAGGGGACGAGAACATCGTGGTGAGCGCTTTCGTGGTCTCACCCGAGCGTAACACCCTCCCTGGCCAGCCGCTTACTTTGTCAGCTTCTTGTAGCGGAAGCGGTGGGGCTCGTCGGCGTCGAGGCCGAGTCGCTCTTTCCGGCTCCGTTCGTACACCTCGAAATTGCCTTCGCAGACGTGGACGTATCCATCGCCTTCGAAGGCGATGATGTGCGTGGCAAGCCGGTCGAGGAACCAGCGATCGTGGGTGATCACCACGACGCTCCCAGCGAAGTGCGTGATGCCTTCCTCGAGTGACCGAAGCGTATCGACGTCGAGGTCGTTTGTCGGCTCGTCGAGGAGGAGCAGATTTGCGCCGCCGCGGAGGAGCTTGGCGAGATGCACGCGGTTCCGTTCACCACCCGAGAGCGTGCCTACCTTCTTCTGCTGATCTGGGCCCATGAAGTTGAACTTCGCCACGTAGCTGCGTGAGTTTACCGACCGCTTGCCGAGCTCGATGATGTCGTGGCCGCCGGAGATCTCCTCGAAGACCGATTTGTTTGGGTCGAGGGCATCGCGGTTCTGATCGACATAGCCGATATCGACCGTGGCTCCCACCTTGATCGTGCCCGAGTCGGGTTGCTCATCCCCCACAAGCATCCGGAAGAGCGTTGTCTTCCCGGCGCCGTTGGGACCAATGATGCCCACGATGCCGCCAGGCGGGAGGCGAAAGGAGACATTCTCGAAAAGAAGCTTGTCGTCAAAGGCCTTGGAGATATTGTCGACATCGATCACCTGGTCGCCCAGCGGTCGACTCGCCGGAATAAAGATATCGATGTCTTGGTCGCGGACCGCCGCCTGTTCGGCTGCCAGCTTGTCGTACGCAGCCAGCCGGGCCTTGCTCTTGGCCTGACGGGCCTTGGGCGACATGCGAACCCACTCGAGCTCCTTGTCGAGCGTCTTCTGGCGGGCGCTGGCCTGCTTTTCCTCGAGCTCGAGCCGAGCCTTTTTCTGTTCGAGCCAGGCGGTGTAGTTGCCCTCGAATGGAATGCCGCGGCCATGATCGACTTCGAGGATCCACTTGGCCACGTTGTCGAGGAAGTAGCGATCGTGGGTCACGGCGACAACCGTGCCGGTGTACTCCGCCAAGTGTCGTTCGAGCCAGTTGACACTCTCGGCGTCGAGGTGATTCGTCGGCTCGTCGAGCAGCAGCAGGTCGGGCTGCTCGAGCAGTAGCTTGCAGAGCGCCACGCGACGCCGCTCGCCACCGGAAAGCGTGGTCACGCCCCAGTCGCCGGGCGGCAGGTTCATCGCGTCCATTGCGATCTCCACCTGACGATCGAGATCCCAAAGGTTCTTGGCATCGATCTCGTCCTGAACGGTCGCCTGCTCGTCGAGCAGCTTCTCCATCTCGTCAGGTTCGATCGGCTCGCCCAGTCGCGTGTTGATCTCTTCAAAACGCTGAAGGACGGCTCGTGAATGAGCCACGGCATCCATGACATTCTCGAACACGGTTTTCTCAGGATCGAGTTTTGGCTCTTGCTCGAGGTAGCCGACGCTGTATCCCTCGCCGAGTCTCGCCTCTCCCTCGTACTCCTTGTCGATGCCCGCCATGATCTTCATGAGCGTGCTCTTGCCGGCGCCGTTGCGGCCAAGCAGGCCGATCTTCGCACCCGGATAGAAGGCGAGGTTGATGTCCTTCAGCAACTCCCGCTGGCCAAACTTCTTGAAGAGGTGCGAGATCTGGAAGATGAAGGCGGCGCCCATGCGAGGATATCCGGGTGGAGGGAAAGACGGCGGGAAACGAGCGGCGGCCAGAGTCGCACGGCGATCCCTCGGCCGACCGTATCCTAGCCCACGTGGCACCGCGTCGCGACGCGGCATCGTTGCAGGGGGGCATGCGATGCTTTACGATCAAAATTCGTGGTGCCAAGACTGAAAATGGTCAGCCTGCCGCCATGCCAGCCAGAGGAGTCATGCCCATGCCGGAATACGTCCATCCCGAGGTCCTCGTTTCCACCGAGTGGGTGGCCGCGCACCGTGCCGACCCAGGCATACGAATCGTCGAGTCGGATGAGGATCGGGCTCTCTATGTGCAGGGGCATGTGCCCGGCGCCGTCGAAATCGACTGGCAGACCGACCTTCAGGACCCGGTCCAGCGAGACTACATCGATCGCGAGGCCTTCGAGCGGCTGTGTGCCGAGAAGGGCATCTCCAACGATACAACCGTCGTGTTCTACGGCGACAAGAACAACTGGTGGGCTTGCTACGCCTTTTGGGTGTTCAAGCTCTACGGCCATGAGAAGTGCCTTATCATGAATGGCGGCCGGAAAAAGTGGGAGCTCGACGGTCGCCCCTGGTGTACCGAGCGTGTCTCGGTTCCCGAGGCCTCGTATTCCGCGAGGGAGCAAGACGCCTCCATTCGGGCCCTTCGCGACGACGTCCTCAAGCACTGCAAGGCCGGCAAACAGTTGCTCGACGTACGCAGCCCCGAGGAATATCGAGGTGAGCGAACGCACATGCCCGACTATCCAAACGAGGGCGCCGTGCGGGGCGGTCATATTCCGGGAGCGCTGAGCGTACCCTGGCCTCTCAACTGCAATGAGGATGGCACCTTCAAGACCGCCAAGGAACTCGAGAAGCTCTACATCAAAGAGCTCAAGATGAAGCGCCGATCTCCCACGATCGCCTACTGCCGGATCGGCGAGCGGTCGAGCCTCACGTGGTTTGTGCTCACGTATCTGCTTGGGTTTGGCAAGGTCCGAAATTACGACGGCTCATGGCTCGAGTGGGGCAACTGTGTTCGCGTGCCGATCGCGAAGGGGGCCGAGCCGGGGGCCGTGACCGCTCTGGCGAAGCCGGCTCCTGTTGCCGCGGTTGCTTCGAGCGATCCTGAGCCTGTGTCTGGCTGAGCGATGGGAAACGTCGCCGAACGGATCGCCGAAGTCGTGGATGAGTTTGCCGACCTCGACGGTCGGGAAAAGCTCGAGATGCTCGTTGACTACGCATCCGGTCTCGAGCCGCTTGACCCCGAGCACGAGGCCCGGATGGCGGCTTCCGAGGGGCGTATCCATGAGTGCCAGACGCCCGTGTATCTCTGGGCAGACACGGCGAGGGACGGCACGGCGAGGCTCGTGGCCCACGTCGCGCCCGAGGCGCCCACCGTGAAGGGGTTTGTGGCCGTGCTTGCCGAGGCTGTTCGCGGGCGGCCCGCGGCCGAGGCCGCGACTATCCCCGACGACTTTCTCGATCGCATTGGCCTGGCTGACGTGCTCGGAATCCTGCGGTCGCGAGGCCTGCGGGCGATCACGGCCAGGGTGAAGCGAAGCTTCGCCGGCGCCGCTCAGGAGATGGCTCCCCCCGGGAACAGCCGGCACTGATCTTCAAGCATAATGAGGCGGTTGCTGCCGGTTGCAGGCCTTCGGTCACGGGGAGCGAGCGAGTGTCACCAGTGGAAAAAGTCGTTGCCGGGATCGATCTTGGCGGCACGGCCATTAACTACACGTTCCTGGACGAGCGTGGGCAGTTTCTCGTCGATGGCCTTAGCGAGCATCCCGCTCGGAGCATCGATGGCCCGAGCGTATGCTTGTCGCAGATCGCTGACGGCTTGGCGGTCGCGGCGAAGAAGGTTGGGATTCCACTGTCAAAACTCGTGGCCGCTGGGCTCGATACCCCAGGGCCAGCCAGCGCCGACGGCGTGCTCAGCCGGCGGGGCTCGACCAATTTTGTTCACAGTGAGTGGGCCGGATTCGACATCCGCGCCGGCGTGGAAGAGCGGCTGGGTTTGCCCGTGACGTACCTCAACGATGGCAATGCTGCGGCGCTCTGGGGCCATGCTTCGCTCTTCGGCTCCGAGAACACCGCGACGAGCGTGTCGGCCATCATTGGCACAGGTCTTGGGGGCGGCGTGATCACGAGCGGTCGCGTCGTGACCGGCCGCAACGGCTTCGGCGGTGAGTTGGGACATGTCTTGATCCCGTATCGTGATATTCCCGGCATCGACGGGCTCGTACCTCACTGCAACTGTGGTCGTATCGGTGATCTCGAATCGCTCTGCTCGCTCACGGCCATTCGGCTCTCACTGCTGCCATACTTTCTCGAGCAAAACCCGGATCACCCGCTCGCGGCCGAGGCCGATATCGCGACTGCCGCCAAGCTCGTGCGAGGGCTTGCGGCGCGTGGAGACGCGATGTGCCGCGAGATTTTTCAGGTGCAGGCCCGGGCGATCGGACTCTTCTTCGATGAGATGATCAATATTTTTGATCCTGACGCGCTTGTGGTCGGCGGAGGCGCCGTCGAGGCGGATGAAGCATTTCGGGAATGGTTTCTCGCGGAAATCCGATCCGGCATGCCCGATCAGCGGGAGGAGCAGCGAGCGATCCCGATCCATGTGATCCCGGCTGGCGATTCCGCGGGCGCCCGCGGAGCTGCCCTCGACGCGGCTCGCCTCGTCCGCGAACGGGGTTTGTAGAGAATACACGGCATTTCCCCGGTTCCCGTCGCAGCCCACGACCGTGTCCTAGGATTGGGGGCCGGGCGGTCCGGATGGCGGCCCTATTGCTGACGATGGAATGAGGGATGGCGACACGACCACGGACTCAACCGGGCGAGACTGACACGACCAGGATCGTGCTCATCGGCCGTGGTGCCGACAACGACCTCGTGCTTCGCCAGCCCAGCGTCTCGATCCGCCATGCGCGGATCATCGTCGGCCCGGACGGGATGTGGATCGAGGACCTCGGCAGCCGCAACGGAACGTTCGTGGGCACGCCGCCCAAGAAAGTCGACCGTGAACCGATCACGCTCGATGATCCACTCACCTTCGGTGATGCGGCGTTGCCCGACAACGCCCTTCGTGATTTCCTCGCCCGAACAAAGCCGCGGCCTCCGCACGACGGCTCGATCCATCTCGACGATGCGGCGCTCGTAACATTTGGCCGTGCCGCCTCCGCGAGCGTGCCACTCGATCGGCCGCTCGTCTCGGCGCTGCATGCGTCGGTCACGGTAGACCGCGGCCGTGTGATCGTACGTGATCTTGGCAGCATGACAGGAACCTTCGTGGACGGCCGCCGCATCGACCGGCCCGTCGAGATCGTTCCCGGCGCGCTCGTGCAGGTCGGGGATCAACGCTATCGCCTCGCGGCCGACTCCCAGGAACTCGAGCCGGTCGATACATCGGCTGACGCCATCGAGGCGGTGGATGTGGCTGTCGAGGTCGCAGGGAAGAAGCGACTGCTCGAAGCCGCGTCGCTCGTGGTTCAGCCGGGCGAGATGGTGGCCATCATGGGGCCAAGCGGGGCCGGCAAGAGCACGCTGCTCTCGGTCTTGAACGGTCAGACCGTGCCCGCGGCAGGGCAGATTTTGATCGGCGGCCTCGATCTCCACGACCACTTCGAGCTCTTTCGCGGTCGGATCGGCTATGTTCCACAGGACGATATTCTCCATGCCGATCTCACGGTCTGGCAGGCCCTCTGGTATGCCGCGCGATTACGGCTGCCGCGAGACATGGCCGATGACGAGATCGCTCGACGTATCCGAAACGTCCTCGGGCAGCTTGGCCTCGAGGGCACCGAGCACACCCGTGTGGGCGACCAACGGAAGCGTGGCGTCAGCGGTGGCCAGCGGAAGCGGGTGAACCTCGCGATGGAGCTGCTCACCGACCCACCAATCCTCGTGCTCGACGAGCCGACGTCGGGCCTGTCGAGTACCGACACGCTGTCGGTGATCGCCTTGCTTCGTTCACTGGCCGATGCCGGCAAGACGATCCTCATCACGATTCATCAGCCTGGCCTCGACGTCTACCGGAAGTTCGATGCGGTGGCGATTATTGCCAGGGACGCCTCGACCCGGCATATCGGGCGGCTCGCATGGTTTGGCCGAGCCTGGCCAGATGCAGTCAATTTCTTCGAGCCGCCGACGCCGGAATCACCGGAGCCGACATCGGCAGATGGCCTGCTTCGCGGGCTCGCCACGAGGCCTGTCGCTGACTGGGTTCGGCAATGGGAACGGTCTGTGACGAAGTCGATTTGGGTCGATGGTCGAGCCGGTGCCCATGCCAACCGCACGGGATCGAGACCCAGGCCCCGGCCGCAGCCGGTCGAGCGGGTTGCTCAGTGGGCTACTCTCGTCCAGCGAGGTCTCGCCGTGAAGGCGGCCGACCGCTGGAACACCGCTGTCCTCTTGCTCCAGGCGCCGCTGGTAGGCCTGCTGGTCGCCGCCGTCTTCTCGAGGGTGCTTCGGATGGAGCCGACGCCCGACACCTGGGTGAAGATGGGAATGGACATGGCAACGATGCTCTTCATCACGGCGCTGGCTGCCATTTGGTTTGGCTGCTCGGCCACCGCGAGGGAGATTGTCGCGGAGTGGCCGATCTATCGCCGGGAACGAATGGTGGGCCTCTCGATCCTTTCGTACGTCGGAGCGAAGGCGGCATTGCTGCTCGTGGTTGCAGCCGTGCAGGCCTCGCTCCTTGCGGGAATCGTAGCCTGGAGCTGTGACGTGCAGAGCCCATGGTGGCACCTCTTCGTGGTGCTCTATGCCGCGGGGCTCGCCGGCGGCGGCATCGGCCTCGTCGTCTCGTCCACGATTCGGACTGCGGAAGCGGCGACGGCATTGCTCCCGGTGATTCTCATGCCGATGATCGTGCTCGGTGGGGTGCTCGTGCCGCTGGCCGATCTGCCGGAGTTCACGCGGCCGTTGGCAGCGGTGATGCCCTCGCGATGGGCCTTCGAGGGTCTTGTCGTCCCCGAGGCTCTCGCGCGGCCACGGCTCCGGGTTCCTCACGCTCCAGCAGCGCCGGCCCCCGTTCCATTGCCTCCTGCGGCTACCCCTCCAGCCGACACGGTGACCGAGCCCGAGCCCATTCGCCAACGCGTGCCGATCGTACTGACGGCGGGTGGGGGCCGCCGGTTCATCCTCCCTGGCCGGCAACGGATCGCCGACGCGCTCGAGGGGGCTGCATCGAAAGCGGAGCAGGAGATGCGGCAGGCCAAGGCCGACGCTGAGCGGAAGGCGGCTGAGATACAGCGTCGGATGGAGACCGAGGCCGAGCGAAAGGCTGCCGAGATGCAATCGCTGATGGAGGCGAAACTGCGAGAGTCGCAGGCCGAATTTGAGCGAAAAACTGCCGAGATGAATGCGGCGGTCGAGGAACGGATCAAGGAGGTGAATCGGCAGATCGAGGACAAGCTCGAGGGTGTCGAGCGAGGCATGGAGGCCGAGCGAGCAAAGATGAACGAGGCGATCGAAAAGCTCGATGGCCTCGGCCGACAGACGGTGGTGCCCGCTGGGGCACCACGGAGCGATCGAGAAGTGGACATGGCCGAGGGATTCTTCCCCCAAGAAAACTGGCGAGTGGCGAATGGCATGCCACTTCAGGTGCTCATCGGGATGTTCTCGGCCGGAATCCTGACGACTGGTCTCGTGCTCCGACGCCGCGATCTCACTGGCCGCTAGCCGGTAGACTGTCTCGCTCACATTGCTTCCAGCAGGCAGGTCATGTCGGACGAACGTACGGAACCCTCCGCCTCCTCCGCCCCGGCTGGCGATATCGACGTGCCCGCGTCTGTCGTGGCGACCACGACGATCGCGATCAATCGACGGCTCGGCCGCGGGGGAATCGGCGACGTCTACACGGCCAGCGACCGTGTAACCGGTCGCAGCCTGGCGGTGAAGTTTCTCAACGACTGGGCCCTCGAACAGGAGTCGTGCAAGCAGGCCTTTGCCTTCGAGGCCACCGTGACCAGCCAGCTCGAACACCCGAACATTGTGCCGGTCTACGTCACTGGCGCCACGCCCGACGGCAAGCCTTTCTATGTGATGCGCCTCATCCCTGGCCGCACGCTGGCCGCCGCGATTGCGGAGCACCATCGTCCACGCACGCGAGGGGTATCACGCGAGCACCAGGCAGCCTCGTACACCGAGCTGCTAGGCCAGTTTGCCCTCGCGTGCAAGGCGATCGCCTATGCCCATGACCGCGGCGTTATCCACCGGGATATCAAGCCAGCGAACATCATGCTCGGGAAATTTGGTGAGGTGGTGGTGCTCGACTGGGGGCTGGCGGCGCGGGTGGACCGTGATGACACGGCTCGTTCGAGCGGTGAGGAAAGCATCGTTATGCCCACGGTCGATATGGATGCCGCCCCGACTGTGAAGCGGGGCATCTCTGGCACGCCGGCCTACATGAGTCCCGAACAGCATGATGGCGGGCGGCATATTGGCCCGGCGAGCGATGTGTATGGTCTCGGTGCGACGCTCTATCACATGCTCACCGGGCAGCCACCGTTTGATGGCGACATCGTCGCGATCCGCGAGAAGGCGATGGCTGGAGAGGTGCAGCCCCCGTCGCGTGTGAAGCGGGGCGTGTCTCGCGCGATCGAGGCCATTTGCATGAAGGCGATGGCCCGTGACCCCGTTGATCGCTACGAAACACCGCTCGAGCTCGCGCACGACGTCGAACACTACCTCGCCGACCTGCCAGTCAAGGCATACCGCGAGCCGCTGTCGCGCCAGCTTGCTCGCTGGGCCCGTCGGCACCGAACGGTGGCGCAGCTCGCGACGGGAGCCCTCATCCTTCTGCTGCTCACCGCTGGTGCGGCCGCGGTCCTCCTCGAGCGGATGGCAGGCGAGGAGTATCGAGCGAGGCAGATGGCGCTTCGCATGGCAGCCCGCTTGGCAGCGAGCACCGCGGCGCTTCAGATCGATTCGCGGTGGCGAATACTCGAGAACGAGGCGAGAAATGCAGACCTGGTGGCGGCCCTCAAGGCTGTTCGCGAACCGTCGAGCCCGGTCGATGGCGACGGGCGTGGCCGATGGGTCGCGATCCAGTCGGCCCTCGACGCCATTGCCGCGGAACACCGCAGCGTCGTGACCGCCGAGAGCTGGTTTGTATGCAATCCTGAGGGCGTGCAGGTGGCCCGAGCGCCGATGGGCGACACGATCGGTCAGCCGTTTTCCCATCGCGACTACTTTCACGGCGGACAAGGCGATCTGCCGCCGGGCACGCCTTCGCGACCCCTCGCGGAGGTGCATCGGTCCACCGTCTACAAGAGCATGACGACCGGCAAGTACAAGGTGGCGTTTTCGGCACCGATTTGGAGCGGCCCACCGGGAAAGGAGGGGCGGGTCTGTCTCGGCGTGCTCGTTATGGCCTACGACGTGGGGCTCCTCTTCCACTCGATCGACGCGATCGGCGGTTGGAATGCATCACAGAGCACGTTCGCTGTTGCCGTGATCGACCTTCGGGACGACCGGATTGATGGAGAACCCAAGCCCGGCCTCGTGCTCGAGAATCCCGACCTCGCGGCCGCCAGTGTGGCGGTGACGGCTGACGTCCAAGACACACGGGTATCTGTCGAGGTCGTTGATCGTCTCAAGACGTTGGCGTCTCGCCGGCGAACGTTCGGCGGGCTATCCGATCCGGTGAAAATGGATTCTGGCGCTGAGTCACCGATGATCGCGGCGGCAGAACCAATCGTGATTCTCGGTCGCCCTGACCATATCGCCGATGTCGGCTGGGCCGTGATCGTCCATGAGCGCTGAGGGGAGCCCATGGCAGGGACGGCTGGCCGCGAGCGAGCGTCAGGCGACGCGGTCAATGATCGGGAGGACGGGAAGGCCGTTGGAGCCGAGCTGCCGGCTCGGCTCATCGGTGTGCGCGGCTGGGGCGGGTTCATCTGCCGGTGTGCGGGGCCGCGGAGCGCCAAAGAGCGTGAGCCGGACGGTACCGAGAAACCCACGAAGGGAGCCAAAGGTCGCCTCGACGGCCGCGGGCTCGTAGCCGCAGTGAACCATGCAGTCGCCGCATTTTGGATTGCCACTGGCACGACCGTAGCCACTCCAGTCGGTTTCTTCCATCAGTTCGCGGAACGATGTGGCGTAGCCCTCATCGAGGAGGTAGCACGGACGTTGCCAGCCGAAGAGGTTGTAGGTGGGGGTGCCCCAGGGCACACAGTCGAGATCCCAGTTGCCTTTGAGAAACTCGAGGAAGACGGGCGACTGATTAAAGTGCCAGCGGCGAGGAGCGTGTTCGAGGATGCGGCGGAAGAGCGACTCGCTCCGCTGCCGCCGAAGGAAATGATCCTGGTTGGGAGCCTTCGAATACGAGTAGCCCGGTGAGATCATCATCCCTTCGACACCGAGAGCCATGCAATCGTCGAAAAACTGACGATACCGAGCCGGATCTGCATCGGTGAACAGCGTGGAATTGGTCGTCACGCGGAAGCCAGCCTGGCGAGCCGCTCGGATCGCAGATACCGCCCGGTCATACACCCCCTCACGGCAGACGGAGTTGTCATGCTCCTCGCGCGGGCCATCGAGATGGACCGAAAAAGCGAGGTACTTCGACGGCGTAAACCGCGGCAGCATCTCCTCGAGCTTGAGGGCATTCGTACAGAGATAGAGATACCGCTTTCGCGCGACGATGCCTTCGACGATTTTCTCGATCTGCGGATGAAGCAGCGGTTCGCCTCCCGGGATCGAGACGAGCGGCGCACCGCACTCATCGACCGCCGCAAAACATTGCTCTGGTGTCAGGTGTGAGCGGAGAATCTCTTGCGGATGTTGGATCTTGCCGCAGCCGCCGCAGGCGAGATTGCAGCGAAAGAGCGGCTCGAGCATGAGCACAAGGGGATACCGGCGATTGCCCCTCAGCCGCTGCGTAGCAACATGCCTGAGCACCGCGATCATCTGGCCGACGGGAACGCTCAAGGACGGCCTCCAGTTGTCCGGGCCTCGAGCCCGCGGCAGATGGCCACGAGCGGGAAGTAAATCGGATAGTAGTGATAGCGAAGGTAAAAGACCTGGGGGAAGCCTGTGCCGGTGAACTCTTCCTGAGCCCAGGTACCGTCGGCGTCTTGGCGATTGACGAGCCAGGCAAGGCCGCGATCGACCGCCGAGGATTCCGCGCGACCTGCCGCCACGAGCCCAGCTACGGCCCAGGCCGTTTGCGAGGCAGTAACGGGCCCTTCGCCCGCGAGCGACGGATCGGCATAGCTTTCGGGCGACTCGCCCCAGCCGCCGTCTGGCTGCTGATGGTCTTCGAGCCACGCTGCGGCGTTGGTCACCATCGGGTCGTCGGTCGGCACCCCAACGGCCCGAAGGCCTTCGAGGGCCTGCCAGGTGCCGTAGACATAGTTGACGCCCCATCGGCCAAACCATGCCCCGGATTGCTCCTGGGTATGCCTGAGGTATTCGATGCCGCGGTCCACCGATGGATGGCCAGCCCTGAGCCCGCTCTTGCCAAAAGCTTCAAGTACTCTTCCCGCGATGTCTGGCGTGCTGGGATCAATCATCGCGTTGTGGTCGGCGAAGGGAACCTTGCAGAGAAGCTCCATCGTGTTGTCACGGTCGAACGCGGCCCATCCACCGTCGGAACCCTGCATGGCCGCAAGCCAGCGACGCCCACGGTCGATCGCGGCCGTCACGCGGGCCTCGCGAACGGCTGACCCATGGCCCTCGGCGGCTCGCCCTGACCGTAACCAGGTGGCGAGGGCCACGATCACCATCGCCGTATCGTCGATGTCGGGGTAGAAACGGTTGGCATACTGAAAACACCAGCCCGTCGGTTCGACATGATCGGCGCCCGATACTCCCTTGACCCAGTCGCCGGCGACACGCACCTCGTGATCGAGAAGCCAGTCGATGCCCCGCGCGGCCGCGTCGTCAGGCGATGACCCGCTCGCGCGACCCGCGAGCGTTGCGGCCTCAATGAGGCTGAGTGTCGTAATCGCGGTGTCCCACACCGGGGAGCGACAGGGCTCGACCCGAACCGATCCATCCGGCTCCGGCTCGATGAGGGCTTCGAGCTGCCGCCATGATTCCTGCACCTCGGGCGAGTCGTCGTCGCAGCCGATGGACCGCAGCGCCACGATGCTCCAGACGATAGGCGGAAAGATCGCGCCCAGCCCATCGCTGCCGTCGAAGCGCTGGAGCATCCAACGCCGGCAGGCCTGCACCGCTCGGGCTCGCCATGGCATGAGCCCGAGGCTCTCGCAGAACTTGAGCACGCGATCGACACCCCGGAAGAACATCGACCAGCCGCCGTCTCGCTGGCGGTGGACGGGAGCGTTCTCGAACAGTTCGGCGATGCCGCGCTTTGGAGCGAGCATCCGGACGGGCTTGAACGCCCACATGAGCGAGAGCGGAACGATCATCGTCCGTGACCAGGCCGACACGCGGTTGAGGTTCACGGGGAACCAGTCGGGGAAGAGAACCACCTCGGGTGGCACTGCTGGGCACGCTGTGTAGGGCACTTGGCCGAGAAGCGCCAGATAAAACTTCGTGAAGCTGTTGACGGCCCACGGGCCTCCGGCAGCAGCGATCGCGCGACGTGCCTCGATGAGGGGAGGGGAGTCGGTGTCGTGCCCGACGATCTTGAGCGCAAGGTAGGCCTTTACGCTCGCGCTCAAGTCCACGGGGCCACCCGGATAGATCGCCCAGCCACCGCTTGGAAGCTGCTGGGCGAGAATCCGCCGAGCCGCTGCTGCAACACGAGGGCTCTCGAGCCGGCCGGCCCAGGCGCGAATCAGGAGATACTCGCTTTCGAGAATCGTGTCGCCTTCGAGTCGCCCTCGCCAGTGTCCGTCTGGAGTCTGCTGGGACCGAAGCCATTCGGCGGTACGGGACGCCGCGCGGGCGGCATCGTCTGCCGATACGACGGAAGCCTCCGCATGATGCACCCGTCTGTGGGCAGGCACGCCGCGGTCCAAACCCCGCGTGGTGTGGCGAACGTCCGGAGGCGCCGCGTCAAGCAGCGGGGAAGCTCCACGCGACTGGCCGAGGTTCGATCCGGTGAAGGTCATACATTCATCCCTGAAAGACGGCACGGGTCAGCGATCCATCGCGTGTGTGCGCGTTCAAAATGTCTGCGGGAGAATAGAGGAAATCGCTGGAAAACGGCAAGTGCCGAGGCCTTGGATGGCAGCCTCATGCCGTCGTGCTGCATCCTCGGAACCAATCCTGCGTCACGCCGGGGTACATGGGCGGAGTTTGAGGGCGCCGAGGCATGGCTCACGCCGCCGCGTGGCACGGCAAGGCAATGCGGCACTGCGTACCAAGCCCTGGCCGCGATTCGAGAGCGAGGCTTCCTCCACTGGCCTCAATGAGCCGCCGCGCCTTGGGCAGCCCCATGCCGATCCCTCGCCCGGCTTCGCGACCGCTAAAAAATGGGTCGCAGGCTTTTGCAGCAGTCTCCGCATCCATACCATGCCCGTCGTCACTCACCACGATCCGCCCCTTCCTGGAATCATCCTGCCATGCGGCGACGTGGACATGCCCCCCATCATCAACGGCCTCGAAGGCATTCACAAGGAGCATCCGCACGGCCTCACCCACCTGGGTCGGATCAACGTGGAGCACAACGGGCGACGGCGGCGGGCTGTACTCGAGCCGGATGTGTCGCGCGAGGGCTTGCTGGGAGAGGGATTCGATGACTGGTCGAATGACGTCATCAACGGTGGTCTCGACAGGCTGGGCTCGGGGAGGACGGGCGAAGATCATGAGCCCGCCGATCATGTCGCGGGCCCGGAAGGCCTGGTCCACGATCGTTGCCAGCCGCTTTCGGCGTTCGGGATCCTGCTCGTCGGGCAAGAGCGCCTGCGCTCGAGCGGCAATGTTGGCCAAGGGATTGTTGATCTCATGCCCGGCGCCGTATGCCAGCTCACGGAGGGCCTCAATCCGTGCCTCTTCAACGCGGGCGTCGATCGTCTCTGCAAGGTGACGATACTTCCTTGCGACCGTGATCGCCTCGAGAAGCACGGAAGGCTCAGGCGATTGCCCCTCGCGTGAGGCAGCGGCAGCGGCTTCGAGTCGCGCGATCACCTCGGTGATGGTCGCTTCAGTCATCGAGGCTTTTCCTCAGGCTGGCGCCGGTCCAGACATGCAACCGCCCGCGGCCAAAAAGCCTGCGGGCGGTTGCGAATGTCGGTTCGGCCCGGCGGCCGATCCATGGTTCAGGAGCCGGCCACGCCGGTCTCGATGTCGAGCAGGCCACAGATTCGATCAACGAGCACTTCAGCCTCAAACGGCTTCTGAAGGAACTCGTTGGCACCCGAAGCCTTGAGATCTTCGATCTTGTCGGGCTCACACATGCCCGAAATGCAGATGATCCGCACTTCGTCCATGGTCGAGTCGCTGCGAACCCGCTGGCAGACTTCCTTGCCGTTGATATCGGGGAGCATGACGTCGAGCACGATGAGATCAGGACGGTAGTCCTTGACCATCATGCCGGCATCGAAGCCATTATTGACGCTTCGCGTCTCGAAGCGACCATCCCGCTCGAGCACGTCGGTAATGAGCTCGACGAGATCCTGGTCGTCGTCAACGACGAGAATCTTGCGACGGCCGCTTTCCAAGGCATCGGTGGGGATGCCATTGTCTCGCATAAACATGAACAGTTGGTCGCGGGGAATCCGACGGAACCGGCTTCCCGGTACCCGGAATCCCTTCAACTGCCCGGAGTCAAAACAGCGAATGATCGTCTGCTGACTCACCTTACAAATCTTGGCGGCTTCGCCGGTCGTATACACGGTCTTCTGCATGTGTCTCACACCCTCTCCCTAGCCGTGATTGCAGCTAGTCAAAACGGAGCCCAGAGCGACTTCACCGGAGAAGCGACCCCGAACACCTAAGGCCTCCTTGCCATGAATCACACCCCGGATTGCCTGGCGGGCGCCGGCCGCGTGGCATTCCCTGCCTGCGCGGCTGCACCCATGTGGGTGCGAGCCAATCCGTTTTTTTGTCCGACTTGGAAAACCCGAGGAGCGGGGCAGGGGAGGAAAGGAGGATTCCAGTTCCTCTCGCCTTTGTTCCTGCGGGCCATCCTTGCCAGACGGCCCAACTCTACTGGTCCCCGTCGCCGCGAGTCAATATCGACTCGATTGCTGTAAACACCGCCACCGCAGGAGTTTGCGTCAATCGCTCCGGCGGGTCGAAAATCCCGTATGCCCGGGGCTACCCAAATGGCCCGCAGGCACCGTTCAGCCTGCGGTGCCAGGAGCCACGATTTCAAGAAGCTCGATGATCGCGTGGCCATCGAGCTGGATCGTGGCCACGCGGCCATACGTTTCCAAGCCCTCGGCGCTGTCCATGACGGCTGCGAAACCGGGGCCAGTGGCGACCCGGAGCAGCTCGACATCGTGGATGTCACACAAGAGCCCGGCCGCTAGCAGAATGCGGCCAAGCGGCTCCGACTCGAGTCGAATCGCGGCCGCGGCCGCGGCCGGCAATCGATCGATATCAAGCCGAACAATCCCATACTGAACCAGGCGGCCGGCGGACGCGGTCAGAAGAATCTCTCTCGCATAGCGACCGTCGTCACAATCTCGGCGGGACGCGACGATGAGCCCCACGGAGCCTCCATGGAACCGCTCCATGGCAAGCGTCATGTGGCTTGTATGGGCAAGGAGGGTACGCGGACCGTGTGGGAGATCAACGGCCGCGGCGGCCGAGAACTGGGCGAACCGATCGGGATCGGCGTGAAACAGACAAACGAGCTCACGGGCCCGCATCGAAGCGTGGTCGGTCAGGCCGCTCATGCGCTCGTGGCCGCTTCAGGAACGGCCAGATCAAGGAGAAACTCGAGCACATCACGGAGACGAGTGAGCCGGCAATCGGCCAGGGCCTCGAGTGCCTTTCGTCGCTGCTCGCCCGCCGCATCGAGTGCCCGTGGCACCACATCGGCTCGTTCATAGAGGCTGCGGGCTTCGGCCAGGAGGGAGGCGGTGGTATCGCTGTGATCGGAACGGGCCGCGATCGTGGCGATCTCACGGAGTCTCGCCGCATCTGGAGCCCGAAGACGCTCCAGGGCCAGCGCCCACAAGAGCGTCGGGCGGCCACCGAGCAGGTCGCCTGCCGCGCGACGATCATTTTCGAGATCGCCCCCCCAGTCCTTGAGGTCGTTCAGTATCTGAAACCCCGTGCCAACGTGGACGGCATAGCGATCGATGGCCGTCGCTGACGCCGGAGCCACGCCCGCCAGGCGAACCCCCATGGCGACGGCTGCCTCGAACGCCGGGGATGTCTTGAGGCCGTAGATCGCCAAGGCCTCGTCGGGGGTGAGCCGCTTATCGGCAGCGTCCCGCCACCAGAGCTCGGCGCCCTGGCCGCGTGCAAGCCGTACATGGGCGTCGGCAAGAATCCCCACGACATCCCGCAGCGTCGCGGCATCGATACCGGGCAGGGACGACACGATCCGGTATCCCGCCCCGAGGAGGTAATCCCCCGCATTGATCGCCGCGGGCACACCTTGCTCGCGGTGGAGCGTGGCACGGCCATACCGCATCGCATCATCGTCTTCGATGTCGTCGTGAACGAGCGAAGCCTTGTGGAATATCTCGATGGCAACAGCCGCTGCTTTGGCAGCGTCGCGTGACGACGGCGGACCCTCCAGCGAATGACGAGATTCGGAGACATCGGCCACGACAGCGTCAAAAGCCGCCAGGGTCACGAAGGGGCGAAGAAACTTTCCACCGCGAGCGAGGAAGTCGGCCGACATCGCCGCGGTGGCATCGAGCGGAGCGATCCCGGCAGGAACGCCCGTCATGCCCGAGCCGAGGAGGCCCGGGAACGCCAAACGCTTGGCGAGCGTCTCGAGCGCCGGCGGAGTGAACATCTCTGCCGACTCGCGGAGGAGCGGGAGATAGTCGCCAACAGGCGCGGCATCGCCGCCCGCAACACCGAGGAGCCCAAGCACCCAATCGACATCGATCGCTTCGGTCGCGAGCGCCGCGGCGCATGAGCCGGGTCGGCCCGCGGAATCAGCAATCGGTTCGTAGGGCACGGCGGCCACCGGCAGAGAGAACGCGGGAAGCATTCCGAATGCCTTCTCGAGATCCCGCAGGCGGGCCACACCGAGTATGCCGTCGTATTGCCCAGCAAGGAGGGAACCGATGGCTGAGACCGCACGCGATGTCGATTCAACGGTCCAGCCGGAGTCGCGAGCCGCCGCCCACATCGTGGCGATGCCGCAGCTCGGGCCGCAGGTGTGCGGGATGCCGTCATCACCGTCCTCGACCCGCTCAC
Organism: Pirellulales bacterium; assembly: GCA_041746715.1. Lineage (GTDB taxonomy): Bacteria > Planctomycetota > Planctomycetia > Pirellulales > UBA1268 > QWPN01. Next base: position 35,672 of record JBGTGN010000039.1, read on the forward strand.
CGAGCGGGCAATCTGGAAGCAACAACAGCCTCCGACCGGAACTTCCCGTCGCGAGGCGGCCCCGCCAGTATTCCGACACGATCGTGACCATCGTCCATCCAACATGGTCGAGGGCGGCGCCTGCACGGCCTACAAGAAGGGCTGCCTGCTGACGGAGGCCAGCACCTGATCGGAGCCCCGCGGGTACGCCGCGTGTTCGCCAGGGAGCTACGAGATCGGTCGCCATCGCCCGGAGCCGGTCGCGGACAGTCTTGCGGGCCGGGCAGCAAAGCTGCGTGGGAATGGCGGTTTCTGCTGGTAATGGCGAAGCTGAGCGGAGCACGGCGGTCCTTCTGCCAAACAGTGGTGCACTCGACGTGATAAAACCTTGGTATCTCGAGCAACCGGATTCTGCCCCCAACCCTAACCGTTGAGAAGGCCGCGAGCCTACCAGAAGCCCGGCAACGTTTCAGGACCTTGCCGCGGGAGCCGCGGTGTCAAAAAACGCTGGCAGAAGGGAGTCCACTTGAAGGAGGCCCTGGCGGGAGAGCACGGGGCGAGGCCCAAGCCGTTCGAGATGTCCGTCGGCCAGGAGCCGCTGCCAAACAGCCGCCCATTCAACCAGCGGATCGATGCCAAATTTTCTCTGCAGCCGGTCGGCGTCGAGCCAGCCACGCTTGAGCTGGAGCACCGTCTCTCGCACGAGTAGTTCCCGCTTTGTCGGCACGAGCCCTCGATGGATCGGAAGCCTCCCCGACTCCACCGTGGCGAGGTAACTCTCCTGGTGGGGTTCGTTTTGGTAATGGACGCCCGTGAGATGCCCGAAGCTGGCGACGCCCAGGGCCACGAGATCCGCCCCTTCCCAGAGCATATCGCGATACCGGAAGTGAACACGGCCTGGATCGCGAACAAGGGTGTAGCCACTCGAGATCGCGTAGCCCCGCTCGGTGAACCGGTCGAAGGCCTGATTCACCCACTGGCGTTTCGTGGGCCAGTCAGCCACGGGTACGACGTCGCCTCCGTCCTTTGCACCGCGGACGAAGACCGTGTTGAACGGGAGCTCCATCTGATAGATCGTGACGCTGTCGGGCTCGAGCGCGAGGGTCTTCTCGACCGTCCGCTCCCACGACTCGGGTGTTTCGCCGAGCATCCCGGCGATGAGATCGACGTTTGTATTCGGGAATCCCGCGGCCTTGATCCAGTCCCACGCGCGGAGAATCTCGGCAGAGAGATGCGCTCGGCCGTTGGCCTCGAGGATCGTGTCATCAAAGTTTTCGACACCGAGCGAGATTCGGGTCATCCCAAGAGCCTGGAGGGCTTTCACCTTCGGCTCGGAGAGCGTGCCTGGTTCGCATTCAAAGGTCACCTCCTCGGCGTCGTCCCAGCCGAAGCTCTCATGGACGCCGGCGACGAGCCGCTCGAGCTGCTTGACCGAGAGGAACGAGGGTGTGCCGCCGCCGAAGTAAACATACCGAAGCGTGCGTCCCGCGACGGCCGGCTGCGCGGCCGCGAGCGCCGCCTCATGGGCAAGGGCCTGGGAGTATCGCTCGACATCACTTGCGGCGACGTCGGTGTAGACACGGAAGTAGCAAAACTTGCACCGCTTGCGGCAGTAGGGAATGTGGAGATAGAGCCCGAGCGGGGCCGTTGATGGAGGGGCGTCAAACGCAGCGAGCACATCCGGCACGGCATCGGTCGTCCACCGCGAAAACGGTGGATAGTTGGCGACGAAATAAGAGCCTGGCTCGGTCGTGTCACTCATCCAGAGTTACATCCCCCGTGCTGCCAGCAGGTCGTCGAAATCGCGGAGGTGATAGCCGATCTTTGCCTTGTCGAGCACGCGGCAGAGGCTCCGCAGCGCGATTCCCATTCCGTCTGGGCCGCTCGTGCCACCGAATTGGCCGCCACCGCGGACATGCGGCTCGAGATCGACAAAGACGCCAGGGATGCCGCGGCGGGTGAGCTTCTTCGTGAGCACCGGCAGCATGGTCTTCAGGTCGGTGAGGATTTTTTCGTGTCCGCCGGCGCCGATATCGGCCGGGACGAAGTTGGCGAGCTTGTCTTCTTCGACATGCTTTCCGCGTGCGGCGGTTTTCATCGGCCGGTAGTCCTTGATATGAACCCACCCGAGGCCAGGCTTCATCGCCTGCCATTGCTTCCAGACATCGGCCGTCGAGAGGCCCTGGACGATGAGGTTGGCGGCGTCGAAGACGAGCACGATCCCTGGGTGGTTGACGCGACGGTATATCTCGGCGAGCAGATCACCCGTGCGACCGACGAGGTTGGCTTCCACCTCGAGACCAAAGGTGAGGTCGGAGCGATGGCATGCCTCGGCGATCTGGCCGATCTGATCGACCGCTTGTTCGAGGTAGTCATACGGATCGGCATTTCGTGGTGGATAGAAGGAGAAGCCACGAATGAGCTTTGTTTCAAAGGCGTGGGCCAGTTCGCAGGCTCGGGCAACATCCTTGGCGAGATACTGCTTGAACGGCACGTAGGCGTTCTTGGTGCCGTCGGCCTTGTCGACAAGTTTTACTTTTCCGATCGGTGACGCGATCGACGCGACGTTCAGTCCGTATTGGTCTTCGAGGTGCCGAACCTTCTGAATCTCGCCGAGCGTGAGCTTCATGACGTTCTTCACGCCCTTGCCCACGTCGATGTTTCGCAGCGAGTAGTACTCGAGCCCGATCGCGGAGAGGGCCGCGAATTGCTCGACAGCGGTGAGGTGAAATGCGGCCTCGTCAGCGATTGCCGAGAGCAGAACCTGGGGAGCGGGCATGGGGAGAAACTCCTTCGTGACGGGCGGTCAATGGTTAGGGGGTGGGGGCGAGGTGGTCGCCCGACGGATGCGAGACGGCGATCCGCGATCGGATGCCACCGCGGGGCGTGAACTCGGCCAGAAGCGTCATTCGCCTCGGTCGCAGCACGCCGACGAGATCGTCAAAAATCCGGTTGGTGACATGCTCGTAGAAGATGCCTTCGTTACGAAAAGCCTGGAGGTAGAGCTTGAGGCTCTTGAGCTCCACGCAGAGGACATCAGGGACGTAGCGGACGGTCAACGTGCCGAAATCGGGCTGGCCGGTCTTCGGGCAGACACTCGTAAACTCCGGGCAGACATGCTCGATCGTGAAGTCCCGGCCAGGGAACTGGTTCGGAAACGTTTCGAGGCTATCGCGGGAAGGTGGCGAGTTCGTCATGATGGTGGCAAGTGTGCCATGAATAACGCTCGCACGATAGACACGACGACGATGCCGGGGCAGGGCGAGCTCTCCGTGCCTTCGCGCCGGGCTGTCGTGTTGCTCTCTGGCGGGCTCGATTCGGCCACGGCCGCTGCATGGGCGATTCGAGAAGGCTACACCCTCACGGCCCTCTCGGTGACATACGGCCAGCGGCATGCGGTGGAGATCGATGCGGCCCGCGCGGTGGCGGCGTCGCTCGGGATCGCCGACCATGTCGTGCTGGGGGTAGACCTTGCGGCGTTTGGAGGCAGCGCGCTGGTAGACCCGGCCGTCGCCGTGCCCAAAGGCCGCAGCGACACGGAGATCGCGCACGGCATCCCTTCGACCTACGTGCCGGCCCGCAATACCGTGTTTCTGTCGCTCGCGCTCGCGCTTGCCGAAACCCGTGGGGCGGAAGCCATCGTGCTGGGTGTCAACGCCATCGACTACAGCGGCTATCCCGACTGCCGGCCCGAATACCTCGCGGCCTTTGAGTCGCTCGCGCGGCTGGCCACGAAGGCCGGCGTCGAAGGACATGCCACGCGAATCGTGGCGCCGCTGGTGATGCTCTCGAAGGCCGACATCATTCGGCTTGGCCAGTCGCTCGGTGTCGACTACGGCCTGACAACGAGCTGCTACGATCCACTCGACGGGGGTCGGCCTTGTGGGCAGTGCGACTCATGCCGTTTGCGTGCAGCCGGCTTTGAGGCGGCGGGGCTTGCCGATCCGAGGTTGAGACCCGCGGTGGGCCGCTGACATGCGGATCGCCGAAGTTTTCGCATCGCTGCAAGGGGAGGGGCTGCTCGCGGGCACGCCGAGCACGTTTGTTCGCACGAGCGGGTGCAATCTCCGCTGCGTATGGTGCGACACGCCCTACACGTCGTGGCAGCCTGAAGGGGAGATGATAACGGTCGCCGATGTGGTCGATCGCGTGCGGGCAATGCGGCCTCGGCATGTGGTCGTGACCGGCGGGGAGCCGCTGCTCTTCGGTGATGTCGTCGAGCTCTGTCGCGTGCTCCGCCGCGAGGGTTTCCATGTGACGGTCGAGACGGCAGGCACCGTTGTGCCAGAGTCGCCCAAGGGATTGGCTGCGGACCCCATTGCCGATCTCATGTCGATCAGCCCCAAGCTGGCTTCTTCGGCACCGCCGCTCGACACACCAGGGGGCTGGCACGCGAGACACGAGGCCGCGAGGCGCTGCGATGACGTGATTCGTGACCTTATGGCCGCAGGGCCGTTCCAGCTCAAGTTTGTGATCGATACGCGTGCCGATCTCGACGAGGCGATCGCGTGGCTCGACGCCCTTGGCCTGGCGGCAGGCCACGTCAATCCGGCCGCCGTGTGCTTCATGCCGCAGGGCCGCTCGGATGCCGAACTGGCAGGCACATCCGTATGGCTCGAGCCGGAGTGCCGCCGGCTCGGCGTCCACTTCGCGCCCCGCCATCACGTGGACTGGTTTGGCCACACGCGGGGCACGTGAGGCCACGGCGAGTGTCACGCGGGCTTGGCCGCGTGCCCACGGGGGCCAAAGAAGAGGACGGTGGCGGCGCCCACACCCACGACGAGCATGCCAGCGAGAAAGAAGGGGTTCACATCCTTGAGGGCCACGCCTTGCAAGAGGCATGACGTGAGCGTGTTGATCACCGGCGCCAATCCGAAGACAACCGGCATGACGGTAAACGGTTTTCCGCCGAGCGTGAATGCGAGCACCGCGCCGAGGGCGCCGATGGCCCCAAGTGAGCCGCCCGCGACTCCCCAGAGTATTCCACTGGCGTTCCACGTCCCTGCATGGTCGAGCGTGCCGAGCAAGGGGACCGGTACGACCACGGCGATGAGGAAGTAGGCAAGTCCGATACACAAGAGCGGTCGCAGCCGACTGCCCTGCATCCCCGCCTGTCCACGGTGAAGCACGGGGCCGTAGGCGCCCCAGAACGTGATCGTCATGGCGATGCCGAGGAGCACTTCCAAGAGCCGTTCGGCGCGGCGTTCAACCTTGGCTGCAATCTTGGGAGCGGTCGCGTCGCTGGCTGTTGCCGCACCGGCATCGGCTGCCTGATCCGCATCGACGGCAACCGTGGGGGCCTCATGAGCAGGCGGCTGTGGCTTGAAGATGAGCACCGTCACGGCGCCAGTGATCACCAATAGCAGGCCAGCAAGGAAGGGCGCCTTGAGCTCACCAAAGGCCTTGTTTAGCCAGGCCGTCAGCAATGTGTTGACAACAGGGGCGCCGCCGAAGACGAGCGGCATCACATAGATCGGTCGACCGCCGGCCGCGAGCGCGAGGATGATTCCAAGCGCCCCAAGGGCACCGCATGCTCCGGCAAACAGGCTCCAGATGACGCCCGCGAGCGCCCAGGTTCCCCTGTCGCGGCCGCGGGCAAGCAGGATCACCGGCACGATCACGGCAATGAGAAAATAGGCGATCCCAACGCATATGAACGGTCGCAGCCGCGAGTCCATGAGCGCCTGGCTCCCGTGGAGCACGGGGCCGTACACGCCCCAGCAGAGGGCTGTCAGCCCGATCGCCGCCAGCATGCCGAGAAACTGTGTCATACAAATGAGTCCGTGAGGCGAGAATGCATGGCGGCAGCATACCCGCGGTCAGCCCACACGGCTTCCGTGAGCCGCATTTCGTGTGAGGAGGGCGAGGGCAGCCTGTCCCACTTCCTCGACCGTGACGAGCCGCATGCAGTCGTGGTGGCCAAGCGGGCATTCGGTCTTCCCGCAGGGCGAGCAGGGCAGGTCGCGGCGAATCTCGGTGCAGTGATCTGGGGCTGAGCGGCCGAGGCGAGGATCGGTTGGGCCGATGAGGGCTACGGTCGGGACGCCAAACGCGGCCGCGATATGCCGTGGGCCGCTATCGCTCGACACCGCGATCGCAGCGCGAGCAAGCAGGCCCTTCGAGAGACCGATTGGCAGGTCGTCCACATCATGGAGGCCGGCGACGGCTGGGTGGGCTGCCCGCGCAACGACACGCTGGGCCTCGGCTCGATCGGCGGGACCGCAGTGAACGAGCAGCCGCGCGGCCGGCACTCGCTCGGCAAGCCAACGTGCCACATCAGCAAGCTTTTCGGTGCCCCATGCCCTCGCCGTGCCGCTTGCGGAGTTGTCGTTGAGAACAATGAGCGGGCCGTCGCGTCCGGGGAATCGATCGGCGATGACGGCGTCTGCCGCCCCAAGATCGGTTGGCGTGGCAACAAGCGACACATCGAGCGGACCTGGTGGCACGCCGAGCGCTGCCACGACATCCATGAAGGCGCGAGGCGGCGGAACGATCGTCACCCTTCCATGGTCGTCGCGGTGCGGTGGCACAGCATCAGTGAGCAACCATCGTCGCCAGTGCCCCGTCGCACCGACCCGTCGCCTGCCACCTCCTCGCCAGGCCAAGGCCGCGGAGGAAAGCGAGTTTGGCAAGACGACCACGACATTGGGGCGGTCGGCCCGTATTGCCCGCGCGGCTGCGGTGAACGCCATCGCGGCATCACGGCGATGCCGGTCGTAGAAGATCGCGGCATCAAACCAGGGCGTGCCGACGAGGAGGTCGGCGATCACAGGCCGCATCACGCCCACGATCCGCGCAGACGGGAAATGCCCACGGAGAGCCCGCAGGGCTGGCGTGGCCATGACGGCGTCGCCCACCCACCGCGGCATGATGACGGCAATGTTCATGGCGACACCGTAGCGGGTAGCCTTCCGCCACGGCAAAGTCTTTTTTTGGAGCGACATGGTCCACATGGTGGACATGCCGCGATTGCATCAGGCAACGCCCCGGCAATCACTCGGCTCGGGGCCGCACGGGGATGACCTGTCGCGACGCGGCGATGCCTGCCGCAAGGAGCGCGGTCGTGATGGCGCCGCCAGCGGCGATGGCAATCCAGGCCATCGGGACTTGGGCGTCGCCATTGAGAATTGCTGGCATCACCGCGAGGCATGCGGCACTCGCCCCTGCGAGGATCCCAAGGGCCACCATCGCGAGCGTTTCAAGAACGAGAAGCATGCGCACGCGAGGAAGCGTGAAGCCCACCGCCCGAAGGACGGCCAGGGAATTGAGCCTCTCAAGCGTGCCCTGCGCCTGCACGGCGGCCACGCCCACAGTGCCCAGAAGGAGACCCAGCGTGCCGAGCGCCTGAAACCCCGCAAGAAAGATGTTTTGGACCGCGTGCAGGCTTGCGAGCCGTCGGTGCGCGGGAGTGACGGTCGGCGCGGCATCGGTCCACGCTGCCGCGAGAGCACGCGGAAGGGCTGAGCGGTGCTCTGCCGAGAGCGCCGAACCATCGACCAGCGCCATCCGATAGCCCGAACGTGAGGGAAAAAGTTGCTCAAACTCCTTCTCCGCCACAACAACAAAGCCCTGAAGGATGCCGGGCTCGAGCAGGCCGACGATCTCGAACGAGACGGCGCTCCCTTCATCATCGTCGAGTTGAAAACGGCTTCCGACGCCACCGAGTTTCAACCCCCACTGGGCTGTCGCCTGGTCAAGGATCGCAGGGATCGGATCGTCAGGTTGACGACGGCGTTTCAGGAGCCGCCATGGGTTGTTGGTCTCACCGGACTTGAGTGTTGGATCACATACCGCGTGACTCGTGAACGTGAATCCGCCCCGATCGATAAAACCATCGCCCACGCCGACGACCGTGGGACGAATCGTCGCGTAAAGATTCGTGCAGGCTGCGTCGTCGCCACCACTCCCGCGAAGCCGGGCGATTTCGCAGACAGCGACCATTGTTTCATGGGCGGACGACAGGCCGAGCGCCGGGCGGACCGCGGCATCTGTTGGATCGACGCCTGTTGCATCACCGAAGGTAACGATCTCAGTCCAGCCACCGGTTGGGCCTGCTCGATCGGTAAGATCGGTGGGTGTCCGTTGGGCGAAGGATGACACGGCGACGACGAGGAACGTGGCGGTGGCCACGATGGCCGCGACGGAAAAGCCGCGGGCGGGTGCGAAGCCGAGGTTTCGCTGGGCCAGGCCAGCAAGCGTGCGAATGGGGGTGGCCGGAAGAGGGCTCGACAGCCAGAGCCAGAGCATCGCGAGGAGTGCGGCAAGCGCGGCGGCGCCCGACGCAAAGAAGAGGCCGACTCTCGATTCGGCAGACACGGTCTGCCCTTGCGAAAGCGTGACAACTGCTGCCAAGCCTCCGCCCGCTGCGGCCGCGAAGGCATACCACCGTCCGCGTCGCGTGGCGGACTCGAGCGGGCGTTCGGTGTCGCGAAGGAGTCGAAGTGGTGGAATGCGGCTGGCTCGTCGTGCCGCCCACGCGAGCGCCGCAAACGATACGGCGAGTGCCGCAGCAGCACCTGCCGCGAGCGACGTTCCATCGGGGCCAGGGCCTACGAATCCCGTGGCTATTCCCGGATCGACGTCGGCCGTCCACCGGCGGCTCAGGGCACTGAGAAGTCCTCGTGCCCATGCCGGGCCGAGGACGGTGCCCGTGACCACTCCAATCACGCCAGCGAATCCGCCAATTGTCACCAGCAGCGATATCAGTCTTGTGGTCGGCCAGCCCACAGCCGCGAGGATGCCGAGATCTTTGCGACGCGCGGCAACGAGCAGCCCAAAGAGCAGCCATTCGAGGAGCAAGCCCGCGGCCACCACAAAACTCGACAGCGCGAGGAAGAGGCTTCCAAACGGAGTCGAGCCTCGCGATGCTTCGAGGGCGTGGGCCCTGAGCGGCGCCACCCTCAGGCCCATCGCCTCTGGTCGCATGCGTTCGGCGAGGGCCGCCTCGACGGCAGCATGATCAGAGAGCGCGGGCACGAGCCATGCGGTTGTGTGGCCGAAGCGGCTTCCCGCCAGTCGCCGCGCCGTGGTGAGTGTGACAAAGGCCTTTGGGGTGGCGCGATACTTCTTCCAGTAGCGGTCGTCTTCGTCGTGGGGCGGCGTTGATCGCACACGAGAGGCGTCGAAAGGGAAGGGCGGATCCCAGTCGGCAATCGAGTCTTCGTCGGTGATGCCCTCGACTTCGGGGACGACCTCGCGGCTCGTTGCCGCCCCTCGCATGGCCGCGACGCCGGTGATCCGCAGGCGTGTCGTTGACTCGAGCACCTCGCCGTGGACGGTCTCGGGCTCGAAGAAGCTGAGGGTGATGATGTCTCCAACAGAGACAGGTCGCCCCTGTGCCGCGAAGTCATCAGCGAGCCACTGGCTGATGATGATGCCGTCGTCGGATGGCATGAGCAGAAGCGTCCCGTCATCGTCCACGAGGTCACCCACCGGGAGCGACGTGGAGTCGATGCCGAGCACGGTGGAGTAGGGAGCGTTTCTGCGGTCGGGTTCGGTGCCATCAGTGGCCAGCGTATTGGCCAGGAGCACGAGCGTGGGATGGCCACCGAGCTGCGCGAGTATCGCGGCCGCGGCGGCGTCGGCCTCGGGCGGGAGGATGAGTCGCTCGCTGGTGAGCCGCATGCTGGGTGGATCGGCCGACGCCGGTTCAAGCGCGAGCCCGTAGTCAGCCAGCGATGGACGGAGGTTCGCCCGAAGCCACTCGGCCGCGTGTTCGTGGTGGCGCATCCCGATCGTAAACACGGCGTTGACCGCGTCGTCGCGCCGAAGAATCCGGCGGGCCTCGGTGAGCGAGGTCACGATCAAGGGCCGTGTCGACTGCTCGGGACGAAGCGAGAAACGGCCCAGGCCGTGGTCGGGCAACACGGCGGCCACGGAGAGCCGTCGGCCATCCGAATCACCAGTTCGCCGGCCGAGCGGGCTGTCGGCGGGTACCGACGAACGCCGCGGGAGCCGAAGGATAGCGGCATCACCTGCCGCGAGATCGAGGGTCTCGGCGAGGGGTTGGTTCACGAGCGCCGAGTCCGGCGCGAGTGGTGGAGCCGCTGGGGCGAATCCGAGGGCCGCCAGGTCGTCGCAGGCCAGGAGCGTGGCGGCGACGGTGCTACCACGACCACTGGAGACGGTCACCGGCATGGTGATCGCCGGGATGACATGCTGCGGGCTGCCCTCTGCTGCTGCGGTCATCAAGCTGTTGACGACATGCTCGGAAAAAAACGTTTCGCCGAGCACCGCGGCGTCGATCTTCCCAAGCCGCTCGAGCGCGAGGGCTCGCAGGCCTCGTTCAAGTGACGATCCAACCGAGAGGCCGCCGGTGATCGTCATGGCAACCACGCTGCATGCTGCCGCAAGGGCGGCCACCTGCGGCCACCAGTATCGGGCAAGCATGAATGCAAGGCCGCGGAGTGAGCGGACGGGTGCGGGCGTCGCGTCGCTCATAATTCGAGTTGCCCGTCGATCAGCCGTCGCACGCTGCCGACGCGGTTTGCCACCGACTCGGCGTGGGTGACGACCACGAGCATGCCGCCAGCTTCCCCCGTAAGCTCCACAAGCATGTTGGCCACCTCGGCAGAGCTCACCGCATCGAGTTGGCCGGTCGGCTCATCGGCGAGGACAAGCCTGGGTGAGAGCACGAGCGCCCTCGCCACAGCCACTCGCTGGCGTTCGCCACCGGAGAGCTCGCCGGGACGGTGGCCGAGCCGATCCCCGAGGCCCACGCGGTCGAGCAGCCGCCGGCCGCGGGCAATGATCTCCGGGGTGACACGCCCGGTGGCAAGCGAGGGCACAAGCACATTGTCGAGTGCCGAGCAGCCTGCGAGCAGATGGTGCTCCTGGAAGATGAACCCGATCCGTCGGTTGCGAAAGTGTGCCCGCTCGACGGGTGTGCCAGCAAATGGATCAGCACCGTCCAACGACACCGATCCTGCGGACGGTTCTTCGAGCCCGCCGAGGATCGCCAGCAGCGTGCTCTTGCCTGATCCCGAAGGCCCCATGATGGCGAGCCGGCCTTCCGGTTCGAGCGTGAGCGACACATCGTTCAGCACGGTGAGCGGACCGGCCGCGGTGGCGAATGATCTCGAGACGTGATTCACCGCGAGCATGCCGTCTCCTCAGCCGTCCTGTTCGAGTGATCCCGTTATGAAGGCCTTAAGGCTGGAGGTGACCTCGGGCGGAAGGGGGACCGGTTCTGGACGGCCGCCTGCATGCATACGGCAGCGAACAGCCACAATCCTTCCCGACGCGACGGCCTCGCCTGTGTGGCTGAATGCGAAGCCATAGGTCACGCTCGTTCGCCCGATGCCCTTAACAGACACAGCGACCTCGATTTCGTCGCCGAAGCGGACCGCGGCAGTGTAGTCGCACGAGGCGGCGACCCGCGGCCAACTGACGTTGGCCCCGTCTGCATCGCGGTCGACCACGGGTATTCCGGCGGCCCGCATGAGCTCGTGCTCGGCCGACTCCATCCACACAAAGAACGCAGAGAAGTGCGCGATGCCCGCGGCATCGGTATCACGAAACTCGACCCTTCGGCGTGCCAGGAGTGGCGGCATCAGAAACCCTCGCGGAGGCCTCCATCATACGTGTTCGCGTGACTTGGAGTCTGGGACCACGCATACAAACTTCAGTGAGGTGACCCACCACTATTCTGCGACGCCGGATGCGTCGCTCACCTCCCGGCGGAGGCCGGGCAAGCGAAGCGGGGCCATGGATGGCAACTTTGGTAAGGTCGCGCAGGAATCGGCTGCGACGCCGGATGCGTCGCTCACCTCCCGGCGGAGGCCGGGCAAGCGAAGCGGGGCCATGGATGGCCCGCGCCGCGTATAATCAGTCCGCGACGTACGGCAAAAGCGCCATGAACCGTGCCCGCTTGATGGCACTGGTCACCGCGTGCTGGCTGGCGGCAGTACAGCCGCTCTTCCGTCGGCCGATAATCTTGCCCTGACGGTTGACGAGTTTGCTGAGAAGCTCGAGATCCTTGTAGTCGACATACATCGGCCTGGGCCGAGCGCCGTCGATAAAAATGGGATCCCGCTTCTTGACCTTCGGCTTGGGCTTGGCCTTCTTACGGGCGAACGCGGACGGCTTTGGACGGGGGCCTGCAAAACTCATTGGATTAGATATGGCCTACGTGGACTCGAGAAGGAGGAATCGACGCCATCGGGATGGCGACTCGTTGGCCACACCGACTGCAGCCTGAGAATACCGAGAAACAAAAATCACGGAAGCCGGGGAGTGACTCCCCGGCTTCCGCGGAGTATTTGAGACGAACAAGTCGTCACGATGATCGCTTAGTAGCGGTCGCCACCACGGCCGCCGCCGCCGCCGCCGTAGCCACCACGACCACCACCGCCGCCGCCGCCGCCAC